>JAIOAS010000025.1 GCA_019873725.1 Chloroflexota bacterium
GCGCCGACGCTCTCGATCTCGCCCACCAGGAAGCGGCCCAGGTCGATGATGTGCGCGCCCAGATCGCCGAGCGCGCCGGCGCCGGCCTCCGCCTTGTTCAACCGCCAGATCATCGGTGTGCCGTAATGCGGCATGATCCACTCTTGCAGGTAGACGGCGCGGTAGTGATAGATGCGACCCAACGCACCGCTCTCGATCAGCTCGCGCGCCTGGCGGATGGCGGGGACGAAGCGGTAGTTGAAGGCGACCATGTGTTTGACGCCGGCCTTCTCCACCGCCTCCCACATTGCCTTGGACTCCTCTGGATTGCGGCCCAGGGGCTTTTCGCAGAAGACGTGCTTGCCTGCCTGTGCCGCCGCGATGCTCGGTTCGGCGTGCAAGGCGTTCGGCCCGCCATTGTCGAAGAGTTGCACGTTTTCGTCCTTAAGCATCTCGCGCCAATCGGTGTAATACTTCGCGTAACCATATCGCTTAGCCGCCTCGGCGACGGCGTCCGCGTTGCGCCCGCAGATTGCCGCCAAAACCGGCACGGCAGGCGGGGGGTACATCATATAGGGAATCTTTTTGTACGCATTGCTGTGGGCCTTGCCCATAAACGCATAACCCAACATCCCGACGCCGATCCGAGGAGCCTCTCCCTCGGCCCTTGCGCCGGCCATCGTCGTAAAACCACCACTATCGCTCATGTGTACCTCCGATGATTGATTGTTTAGATAGAGTATGGAGTATGTTTTCTCCTCTTACTCCCTACTCTTTACTCTTTACTCTTTACTCCTTACTCATTCCCAAACGCCGCGTCGAACGCCACCGCCGATGGTGCGAAGTCCTGCTTGCGGATCATCGCCAGGGCTTCTTGGGCGCCGTATTCGCGCTCCATGCCGCTGTCTTCCCACTCAATAGAGAGCGGGCCTTGATAGCCGATGCGGTTGAGCGCGCGGATGATCGGGTCCCAGCGCACATCCCCGTGGCCCGGCGAGACAAAGTCCCACCCACGCCGCCGATCGCCGAAATCGAGGTGGGAGGAGAGGATGCTGTTGCGTCCGTTGAGGTTGAGCCGTGAGTCCTTCACGTGCACGTGGACGATGCGTTCCGGGAAGGTGTAGATCAGCTCCGGCGGATCGATGAACTGGTGAATCAGGTGGCTCGGGTCGAAGTTGATGCCGAAGGCCGGATGCCCGTTTACCGCCTTGAGCGCCCGCTCGTAAGTGACAAGGTCGTAGACGATCTCGGTGGGGTGCACTTCCAACCCGAATTTGACACCTTCGGCCTGGAAGGTATCCAGAATTGGCGTCCAACGGGCGGCAAAGTCCGCGTACCCCGCGTCGATGTCGGCCTGACTGGTGGGTGGGAAGAAGTAGAACATCCCCCACACACTGCTGCCGGTGAACCCGTTGACGATATCCACGCCGAACAGTCTGGCAGCTTTGGCCGTGTTCTTCATCTCCTCGGCGCAGCGCTGGCGGACGCCCTCCGGATCACCGTCGCCCCACAGGCGGGCAGGGAGGATGTTCTTGTGGCGACGGTCAATGTTGTCGCACACGCATTGCCCAACAAGGTGGTTGCTGATGGCGAAGCATTTGAGGTTATATTTCGCCAGCAGATCGCGCTTCGCGCGCACGTAGGCGTCGCTTTCGAGCGCCTTGTCCACCTCGAAGTGGTCGCCCCAACAGGCGAGTTCGAGGCCATCGAACCCCCATGCGCTGGCTTTCTGCGCGAGGGTTTCCAGGGGCAGGTCGGCCCATTGTCCGGTAAAGAGAGTAATTGGTCGTCCCATAGTCTTTGCTCCTTTGGTGATTGTTATGTGGATTCTGGTAATGCGCGTTGTCGTATTTGCCGACGTTCTACGACGGTAAAATGTTTATGCAATACTATCTCTGTTGTGTCTAGCAGGCGCAACAATACTTCGGCTGGTTCTTCAGGCGCAGCCGGTTCAAAACGGAAATAAACTACACCTGTGTTTACCTCTGTCGGAAAGTGGAAAATCAATTCGCCAAAATCACGATCGAATGTGAGAATGATCCGCTGTTGGTGGGCTGCCTGAACCAAAATGTCTCTATCTGCGCTTCCTGGCGCGTCTGTGATGATCGCTGATACATCATGTCCAGCTTGTCGCAGCCGGTGAATACTAGGGACTGGGAAGTTCTCGTCTGCCAGAAAATTCATAATGCAGGAGCAGCGCCGACGGGTAATGGTGTTGGTAAAACGTAAAGCGCTTCTTCACGCATACATTCCGCGGCGAAGGCGAAGATAGCCTGTAGCGCCCGCGGTGTCAAGGTTGGATAGCTTTCTAAGACCTGCTTATCTGTCCAGCCGGCGGCAAATAGACCCAGGATAAAATCGACAGCCAGGCGTGTACCCTTGACCACCGGTTTTCCTGTTAGAATTTGGGGATCAGAGTGAATGTAATCTTGCCAGTTCACTTTCATTTCCTCACCTTATCCATACGTTCTGTGAAGCAATGCTACTTCAACGTATCTCTTTCATTATACTCACAACTGGACGCTTTTACCAGTCAAATCGACTACAATTTCAGTGTCCCTTGTACTGCATCCGACTTCGCCACCCGCTCCGCCTGCTTGAAATTAGTCCCGGAGCGGATGAAGCAGCTTGAGCAGATAGGTTGATAAGCTGCCGACCAATCTACTTCACCGCCTAAATTTGCTGACAGGTCTAGGTTCTAATGCGTGCTCCGCTGCGTGTATCGAAAAAGTGCAGCGCGTCGGTGGGCAGGTAAACGGTCAGCGCGTCACCGGGGACAAGTGGCATCTCTAGCGGCGTGACAGCGCAGAAATTGGTCGTATTGTTGTGCATGTAGACGATGTTCCGGCGGCGTCCGAAATCTGGCTCGATCACGTCGATGATGCCGTCAAAACGCCGGCTTGCGCCAATGGTCGCATCTGCGGAACCGTCGCCCGTCGTCCCAACGGCCTCCGGGCGAATCCCCAGGGTCACCGCCTGGCCTGCGTGGGTCTGCGCCGCGATGGCGTCGGGCAAGGCGATCTGCAGTCCGTCAAGGGTGAGCATAGCGCCGTTTACCGTCCCGTCAAGTAGATTCATCGGCGGCAGGCCGAAGAACCCGGCCACGAACGTGTTTTCCGGCGCATCTAGCAGTTCCCGGTAGGTCCCCATCTGCTCGATGCGTCCGGCCCGCATCACCGCGATCAGGTCGCCGATAGCCATGGCTTCCACCTGGTCGTGGGTCACGTAAACCGCCGTGATGTTGAAGCGGTGTAGCAGGCGCTTGATTTCGGCGCGTGTCTGCGTGCGCAGTTTCGCGTCCAGGTTGGAGAGCGGCTCATCGAACAGGAAGAGCCGGGGCTGGCGCACCAAGGCGCGCCCGATCGCCACCCGCTGGCGTTGACCGCCGGAGAGCTTGCCTGGCTTGTACTTGAGCAGTTCCTTGAAGCCGATTCCCATAATCTCCGAGGTGATGCGGATGCGTTCGTCGGCCTCGGCATCAGGCGCTTTGTGCACCTGGAAGAAGAAGCGCAAGTTGCCCTCGCCTGCGAATTGCGGGTAGAGCGCGTAGTTCTGGAACACCATGCCGATGTATCGCTCTTTCGGTGGAACGTCACGCATGTTCTGTTCATCGTAAAACACATCGCCGCTAAAGCTTTCCAGACCGGCGATCACGCGCAACAGTGTACTTTTCCCACAGCCGGATGGCCCCACCACGGCAACCGTTTTCCCGTCGGGGATGGTCAGGTTGACGTGGTCCAGGGCCATGACCGGGCCGCCAGCGTGGGGGGTTTCTGAGTATGTGAAGGACATGACGGGGCCTGTCAGGTCGCGGGGCTTGTTATGCAGTCTGGGATCAGGCGTGCGGAAGATGCAAGATACATCTTGCAAGCGAATGGTTGCCACATCAACCTCCTGGTTAGTTGGGTACGGTTTTTTCCAGCCGCGCGGCCAATGCTTTGAGCTGCGACCAGCGTTTGCGCACCACGTACAGCATCGCCAGTGTCATCAGCCAGCGCGGCTTGCAGTTGGGCTGCAGGGCCAGGGTCTCGAACACCTGGATGGCCTGATCGTCTACGCGACGCACCCTGGCGTATTGCGCGGCCACTGCTTCGAGATTTGAAAGCAAGGCCGCTGTTTGCGGTGTGGCCGGGCGGGCCGGTATCCACGTCGCCTGGTTTGCTTGTTCCAACCGTGCGGCCAACGCCTTGAGCTTTGACCATTTTTTGCGTACGATGTAGAGCATAGCCAGCGTCATCAACCAGCGCTGTTTGCAGTCTGGCTGCTGGGCCAACGTCTCGAAGACGCGGATGGCCTGATCGTCGGTGCGGCGTGTCTGCGCGTATTGCATCGCCAGTGCTTCCAAATCCGGTGGTGGGGGTGGCGCTTGTGGTTCGGGCAGGCGGGCCGGCGCTCGATTGGCCCACGCGACCTTGCTGGCTCGCTCCATCACGCTCAACAATTGCTCGGCGGTGACCGGCTTGAGCAAATACCCATGTGCGCCGACATTGACGGCGCGTTGCAACGTTAGCGGGTCTTTTTCCGCTGAAATCACGATGCAGATGAGGGTGGGGTACTCCTGGCGTAAGGTCTGAATGGCAGTCAGCCCGTCCATTACCGGCATGTTGACGTCGATGAGGGCGATGTCGGGGTGGTATTGGCGCGTCAGCGCAATCGCCTCGCGGCCATTTTCGCCCTGGGCGACCACTTCACTGTCGGGCACGAGACTCATCATCATCTGGATGCTTTTGCGGGTTTCCTCCGCGTCATCGACGATGATGACGCGCAACGGAGCCGCCGCCGATCCTTGAGATGCTCTGCGTTCGGACATGGCTGACCTTCCTTTCGAGTCATGGGCGACAACACCGAATCGTTCGACGCCTCAGGTTGTCTGGTAACGTTAATGGCTTTCCTGGCTCTGGCGACGGAGATGGCGAATCCCCGTCGCTCCTGCGACAATGACGTCGTCGGCGATTCCCAGGCATAGACCGTGTTCGACAATTCCGGCGCGGGCGCGAATCTGCGCCGCCAGTTCCTCCGGCCGGGCGATCGGCGCGAAGCGGCAGTCCAGAATCAGATTGCCCTGGTCGGTATAGAAGAGTTCCCCATTGTCCAGGCGGCGCGGCGTGACCTCTGCGCCTAATCCTTTCAGATACTCGGCCTGCAAGCGCCAGCCAAAGGGAATCACCTCGACCGGCACGGCCCAGTGTGTCCCCAACGCCGGTACGAGCTTGCTCTCGTCGACGGCGATGATTTCGCGGCGGGTGGCTTGGGCGACAATCTTTTCCCGCAAGATCGCGCCGCCCCCCCCTTTGATGAGATTGAGTGCGGGATCGACCTCATCGGCGCCGTCGATCGTCACATCGATGACGGGCGTCTCGTCCAGTGTGCTGAGCGGGATGCCTAGTGCGCGCGCATCGGCTTCCACTTGCCGCGAGCAGGGAATCCCCACGATATCCTTGAGTTCGCCGGCGGCAAGCCGCGCCGCAATCGCACGGATGGCGAAGATAGCCGTACTGCCGTGCCCCAATCCCACGACCATACCGGAAGTTACAAATTGCGCTGCGTATTCGGCAGCTTGTTGTTTGAGTTGTGCAATGTTCACGTGAAGTAAGTTGCCTCCTTTGAAAATAGTCTCAGTCGATCTAATCTTGCTTGGCCTGGATCGCCAGATCCAGGCCAGAACGGGGATCTGGCGATCCCCACAGAGCAATTTGCGATCTACTGAGTCTGGTAGTCGTTAGTCGAATAGTCCTGCGCCCGTTTTTATTATCAGGGCTGGTTACACACCTTAACAGTAATGTAGAATTGGCGAATCGGCGAACCTTCTCAATCATAGAGCAAACTGGTTAAAACGTCAACCTTCCTCCACCATTCGTTATTCGCCATTCGTTATTCGCCATTCGCCATTCGCTATCCCTCCCCCCACGGAATGATCGGCCCGCTCCAACCGTAAACGTTAAGATCGATCTGCCCCCCGGCGTCGAAGACGACGCCCTCTGCTTCTAGCAGCGCCTGTTGCAGGCCGCCATCGCCTTGCAAGCTTACCCGCCCTTGCGCATTGACCACCCGATACCAGGGGACCTCGTCTGTGTGCAGCGCGCGCAAGGCCCAGCCAACGGTGCGCGCCCCGCGCGGCCAGCCAAGCCACCGCGCAATCTGTCCATACGTTGCCACCTGCCCGCGTGGAATTTCCCGCACCAGCGCATATACCTGCTCAAACTGATTTTCGACTTTGGATTTTGGATTTTCAATCTGCGATGCGTGGTGCGTGATGCGTGAGGCGTCATTCTTTACTTTCACCGGCTCATCCCTCGCTTCTATTTTCTACTTGAATGGGAAACACGTGGAACAGCAGCGCGCCGAGTAGCCGGATGCTGCCGCCAATGATGAGCAGCAGGCGAATGTCGAGCGTTTTGGAGAGGGCTACACCAATGAGCGGGCCAACAAACGCGCCGGCGTTGATGATCGTCGAGTAGAAGGCGATGTAGCTGGCGCGACGGTCTTCAGGGCAGAGCTTGAGCAGGGTGTTGAAGTGGCTGAGGTTCACGCCGGGATTGATGATGTTGATGAGCACGCCCCACACCAGAATCGCCGTTAAGTTGGGGAACAGGCTTACCAGGAAGGCATAGCTTGCCGAGAGCGGAATCGTGATGAGCAGGGTACGCGCATCGCCCCACTTGTAGATCAATCTCTGCCAGAGCGCATAGCCGATGATGGCGCCGATGTTCGCCAGCGTGCCGTTCAGCCCCACCCAGCCGTCGGTCGCGTTGAGGTGCTTGAGAAAGAAGATGATATACAACGGCGCGACCAGCCATTCGCCGAGACCGAAAAGCAGCGTGTTGAGAATGATGCGCACGAAGCTGCGGTTTTGTCCAAACATCGCCTTGAGCTGCGCCCCCGTCACTTTCTGGCGCGGGGGGCGTTCCACAATTTTGCTCTCCGGCACCTTGATTTTGAGCAGATAGGCCGAACTCACCACGGAAGCCAGAAAACCGATGAGGTACATCACCTGATAATTCACGGGAAACGTCGCCCAGCGGATGTGGGTGGCCGCTTCGAGCCAGCGCCCGGCAAGAAACGTCAGCACGGCGATGGTCAGACCGGCGATGATGTTGCGGTTGGCGAAGACGCGCGCCCGGTCGCGCTCGGGTACCACATCCGCCAGCAAGGGGTTGAAGCCTGCTGTGAAGAACGTGCTTGGGATGCTGATGGCGATGAGTAGCCCGACCGTGGCTTCAGCGCGATGGCTGCTGATAAGCCAGGGCAACATGGCAAGCAGGCCGTAGCCGAGCCGCGCGATGAACAGGCTGCCCCAAATCCAGGGCGCGCGCTGAGTTTTGCGTTCCAGAAAACGCGCCGATGGCACCAGCAAAAACACCGCCAACAAGGCCGGCGCCGACGAGAGCCAACCAATCATCGCGTTGGACGCGCCCAGCCGGACTGCGTAGGTAGCGTTGAACGCTGCTGCCGCGCTGAGCATCGCCGCCCAGAAGACTTCGACATACAGATACCAGATATTGTGATCGATCTTACCTTGCAGGGTCGCGCCGCGCATACGGATGCGGGTGGCCTTGATCCGCGCCCGTGCCTGTTCCCCCACTTGGGATAGAAAATGACTCATTAACAGTGTGCTCCTTATTAGACGATAAACCTTATTCCTGTCAACAGATGGGCAACCAGCGGTTGCACGCAGATTTAGCAGATTATGTGCTGTAAATCGGTCAAAAATCTGCTTAATCGGCTAAATCTGCTGATGAAAATGGCAATTTTAGTGTGCGGTTAGTATAAATTCGCGTTCGGGCTGAATGGTTACAATTCGTGAAGATGAGTGGTGAAAATTAAGGTCAGAGCGGCCAGAACAGCGGCACCAGGACAATAGCGATCAGATACACCAGTACCGTGAGTATCGATCCGACTTTGATGAAGTCCGTAAACTTGTACCCGCCCGGTCCGTAAACGATCAGGCAGGCCGGTTCCAGGGGCGTAATGAAGGAGCAACTCGCGCCTACGGCGATCATCACCCCGAACGTGCGTGGATTCAGCCCCAACTGCATCGCCGTCTGAATGGCAATCGGCAGCACCAACACCGCGGCTGCCTGGTTCGACATCGGCTGCGTCAGGATCATCGTCAACGTGAAGAACGCCGTGAGCAGCCAGACCGGATTGGTGAGGCTGTGGGTAAGCGACACGATCTGACCGGCGAGATAGGTCGCCGTGCCGGTATACTCCATTGCCCGTCCCATCGCCAGCATACAGCCGATGACGATGATGGCCTTCCACGAAATGTCACGATAGGCTTCATCGGGCGTGATGCAGCGTGTCACGAAGACGCCAATCGCCCCCAGAATGACGGCCACCGGCAGTGTGAGTAAATTGCAGGCCGTCAAAAGGATGATGCCGGCGAAGATCCCGATGGCGATCGGTGCCCGTTTGCGATTGGGGCGGTGGTGTTCCACCGTGCCGATGATGTGGAAGTTGTTCTCGTCCAGCGCCGTGATGTTCGTGCGCGGCCCCTGAATCAGCAGTTGGTCGCCAGTGCGCAGGCGGGTCTCGCTCAGCTTGCGGAAGATCGCCTGCCCACGGCGATTGATGCCCAACACTTGCAGACCGTAGCGTTCACGAAAGCCTACCGTCTTGAGCGTGCGCCCGGTGAGCGGCGAATTCGGCAGCAGGATCACCTCGACCAGTTCCGTCTCTTCGGTTTGCAGCCGGGGATCCGCCAGCGTGATGTCAGCTTTGAGAGCGATGCCGGCGGCATCCTTGACTTTGAGAATCTGGGTGCGTTTACCTTCGACCAGGAGCTCGTCGCCTTCTTCCAGGCGCAGGTTGGCCTGGGGAACGAGGTAGCGGTTGTTGCCGCGCACGACGCGCAGTACAGTGAGGTCCATGTCGCGTCCCAAGCCACTCTCTGCCAGTGTTTTGCCGATCAGGGGCGAGTTGGGCAAAACCAAAACCTCGGCCAGATAGGGGCGCAAGCCCAACGGCGTAGCAAACTCCTCATCCGTGTTCCGGTTGGGGATCAGACGATAGCCGACGGTGAGCATGTAGAGGATGCCCATAGCCGCAATGGGCAACCCCACGGCAGTCAACTCGAACAGCCCCAACGGGTTCATGCCATAGTGTTGCATGATATCGCTGACGACGATGTTGGTGGACGAGGCAATCAGCGTGACCGAGCTGGCGAGGATGCTGGCGAAGGCCAGGGGCATTAACAATTTCGCGGGACTTGTCCTTGTGCGCCGCGCCAACCCCAGCGTCAGCGGGGTGAACATCGCCGTGGTTGCTGTGTTGCTGATGAAGGCGCTCAAGATGGCGGGAATGGTCATCACGATGGCGAGTAACCGCCTGGGTTTGTCGCCGGCCAGTTGCAGCAACTTGCGCCCGGCCAGGTCCGTCACGCCGGTGTTCATCAACGCGGCGGTGATCACCAGCAGCCCGAAGATCATCACCACCGTGTTGCTCCCGAATCCGGCGAAAGCTTGCTCTGCGGGCAGCAGCCCTGTGAGGATCAGCATCATCATAATGCCCAACGCGATCACATCCACCGGCAGGTTCTCCAATGAGAACAACACCACCGCTGCGGCTATGATGATCAAGAGCAAGCCTATCTCCAGCGTCATAGCGCCCCTCCTTCAGACTTCGATCCGTATCCGCACATCCACTGCCCACGCGCCCGAACCGGCCGGGCCGACGATCAGCGGATTGATGTCCATTTCGGCGATGTTGGGGAAGTCGGTCACGAGCTGCCCGACGCGCCGCAGCGTCTCGACAACGGCGGCGATATCGCCCGGTGGTTCGCCGCGCACGCCCTGCATGATGCGCCCGGCAGCGGTCTCGGCGATCATCCCCCGGGCGTCTTCCGCACTGATGGGCGCGAGGCGGAAGGCCACATCGCGCAGGATTTCGACATACAGGCCGCCCATGCCGAACATCAGTTGCGGGCCGAATTGGGCGTCGCGCTTGGCCCCCAGGATGACCTCCTGGCCTTTGGGAATCATCCGCTGCACCATCGCGCGCGTGCGCCCGCCCTCGGTAACATGGTTGAAGGCGACCCGCACCGCCTCCGCATCGCGCAGATCGAGTGCCAGGCCGCCCACATCTGCTTTATGGACGACGTCTGCCGCGATGCGCTTGAGCACGACGGGATACCCGGCTTTTTCGGCGAGCGCGACGGCCTCATCGACGCTGTCGGCCAGGCCGGAGAAGGGGATGGTGATGCCGTAAGCTGCCGCCACCTGCGCGGCGCTCTCTGCATCCAGGAAGCATGCGCCGCGCGCGGCCCCCGCGCCATGCCGTGTCCACGCCGCATCCAGGAGTGCCTGCGTCGACTCGCGGTCTACGTCTGTGACCGGGGTAGGGGTGAGATCGGGGCGCTCGCGCAGTTGGCGGTATTCCCACAGCCCGCCGAGCGCGCGCCCGGCGCGGTTGGGATCGCGGTAGTAGGGGACGCCGCTACGATTCAGGGTGTAAATTGCCTCGGTGAGGCTCTCCCCGCCGACGAGACAGGCAACGACGGGCTTGGCCGCGCCAAGCCCCGTTTTCACCATTTCCTGGACCACCTCATTCACCGGCGTGATCGCCTGCGGGACGAATATCGTCATGAGCATGTCCACGTCCGGGTCTTCCAGTAGAATTTTCCCCGCCGCGCTGTACATCTCCGGGCGTGGCCCGCCGAGCATATCGATGGGATTGCCCAATTGCGTTCCCGGTGGGGTTACGGCTTTGAGGCGCTCCTGCGTGGCGGCGCTGATGGTTGCCATCACCAGGCCCTGCCGGTCGAGGGCGTCGGCGGCGAGCGCTGCCGGACCGCCCGCATTGGTGAGCAGCGCCACGCGATTCCCGCGCGGGAGTGGCTGCGTCGCCAGCGCCATCGCCACGTCATTCTGCTCCTGGAGGGAGTGCACCATCACCACACCCGCCCGGTGGCACGCGGCGACGTAAGCGTCGTTGTTGCCCGCCAGCGCGCCGGTGTGCGATGCCACGGCCTGTACGCCCGCAGTCGTCAGTCCGGCCTTGAGCATGACGATGGGCTTGCTACGGTAGATGCTCGCCGCCGCCTCCACGAAGCGCCGCCCATCGGGCAGGCCCTCGGCGTAGACGCTGATGACGCGCGTGTTGGGATCGTCCTTCATCATTTCGATGCCGTCGGCGATGTCCACATCCAACTGGTTGCCCAGGCTGGCGATGCGACTGTACCCCACACCGACACTGCGCGCCCAATCGATGGAACCGCCGCAGATCGCGCCGGAGTGCGAGACGAAGGCGATGTGGCCCGGTTCGGGCATCATCGTGATAAACGTCGTGTCGAGCGGCAGGTGTGCGTCCATCACGCCGACGCAATTCGGCCCGATGAGGCGTATCCCGTACCGCACAGCGATGTCCTTGAGGGAAGCTTCCAATGCTGCGCCCTCCGCTCCCGTCTCGCGGAACCCGCCGGTGATGACGATCACGGCTTTGAGGCCGCGCTCGCCGCATGCCGTCAAGGCTTCGGGCACGGCTTCGGCGCGAATCATGATGACCGCCAGTTCGAGGGGATCAGGCACGTCGAGGATGCTTGGATACGCCTTCAGCCCTTGAATTTCGCCGCCTTTGGGATTGATGGGATAGATCGGTCCGCGATAGCCGTGGGTGATGAGGTTGTGCACCACACCGTAGCTTAGTTTGGTTGGATCACTGCTCGCGCCGATAACGGCGATCCCTTGTGGGTTGAAAAAGTACCTGGCCAGTTCTTCACGCGTCATAGAAGTCTCCTGAGATAGTCTTATAGTCGGATCGTCACCGGTCCATCGGCAGAAGTCCCGTACCGGTTAGCTGTGCTCGGGGCGGACCGTCAGATCCGCGGTTTCTACGAGCTATGCCTGGCTCTGCCGATCCCTGGCAAGCACTAATTTATCATATCCGAGCGCGCGTTTTTGTCCAATGGACGCGCGAAGGGCTTTATCATTCTTGTCACAGTTCCCCTATTTCGCTTCAAGCGGATCGTCAGATTCGCGTTTTTCCCCTATGCTTCAAGCGGATCGTCAGATTCGCGTTTTTCCCCTATGCTTCAAGCGGATCGTCAGGCCCGCGTTTTTCCCCTATTTCGCTTCAAGCGGATCGTCAGGCCCGCGTTTTTCCCCTATGCTTCAAGCGGATCGTCAGATCCGCGTTGAATGATAAGACCTCGACGCGCGTGAAACGGTTGTTGTGCTGTGTGGATTTCTCATTACAATGATGTGCGAAGGTTCCACCGCATAAACGTTCTCAAACTTTGGAGGCCAATCGTGCGTGTTCTGCCTGATCCGCCGTTCGATCATTTCAGTCTGGTTGCGCCGTTGTACGAGCGGTTCATCCGCCCGCCGGACGTGCGCTGGCTGCGCACGTTGTGTGCGTTTGCGCCGCATCAGTGGCTGTTGGACGTGGGCGGGGGCACGGGGCGGGTCTCACAATATTTTCGGGGCGATGTGGCCCACGTGTGCATTCTCGATTTGTCGGTGAAGATGCTGCGTGAGGCATTGACGAAGGGCGGCTTGTGCGCCGGTTTGGGGGCGGCGGAACGTTTGCCTTTTCGAGACGGCGCGTTCGAGCGAATCATCGCCGTCGACAGTTTTCACCACTTCCGCGATCATCGTCGCGCGGCGCAGGAACTGCTGCGTGTCCTCGCGCCGGGCGGACGGTTGGTGATTGAAGAGCCGGACGTGCGGCGGTTCAGCGTCAAGCTGGTGGCGCTTGGCGAAACGCTGACGTTGATGCGCAGCCGTTTTTATCCCCCTCACGCCTTAATGCGTTTCTTTGCTGCGCCCGGCGTGCACCTCACCCTGCACGAATCCAGCCCTAATTTCTGGTTGGTGGTGGACAAGTCGGCTTGAATCTCCCATAACGCCCCCCGCGCCTCCTGCCCGGGGGGCGTTTCCCGGTTTTTTAGCCTAATGACCCTTTCTTTATGAACATCGTTGGCGGTAGATTGAAGCCATACTGTTTGAAGACACTGTCGCAACTGGGACGCACACCTGTAGGTCCGTGGTATCCGATGACTTTGCCGTCTGGTCCATCGCCCTCGTCGAAGAATTGATAGATGTCTTGCAGGACGACGGTTTCACCTTCCATCCCCAGAACCTCCGTGATGTTGGTCACTTTGCGGCTGCCGTCGCGCAGACGCCCGGCTTGCACAATCATGTGAATCGCCGAGGCGATCTGTTTGCGGACCGTGATCAGCGGCAGGTCCACACCGGCCATCAGGACCAACGTCTCCAGGCGCGAGATGCAGTCGCGCGGGGAATTGGCGTGGATGGTCGTCATACTTCCATCGTGCCCGGTGTTCATCGCCTGGAGCATATCCAGCGCTTCGCCACCGCGACATTCGCCCACGACGATGCGTTCAGGCCGCATGCGCAGGGCATTGATCACACACTGCCGGATGGTGACTTCGGTAGGGCTGATGGGGTTGGGCTTCTTCGTTTCCAGCCGCACGACGTTGCGCTGGCGTAATTGCAATTCGGCGGCATCTTCGATCGTCACGGTGCGCTCGTGCTCTGGGATGTAGCCGGAGAGGATGTTGATGAGCGTCGTTTTGCCGGAGCCGGTGCCGCCGGAGACGATAATGTTGCGCCGCGAGACCACGGCGGCTTCCAGTAATCTTGCCATATCTTGGGTGAGTGACCCGAAACGTATCAGGTCATCGACGGTGAGCTTGTCCTTCGAGAACTTACGGATGGTGATGTTGGGACCGTCGATAGCGCATGGGCGGATGACGGCATTCACGCGCGAGCCATCCGGCAAACGCGCATCGATCAAGGGGCTGTCGATACTCACCGTGCGGCCCAGCGGCAGCACGATGCGTTTGATGATGCGCTCAACGTGATCGTCATCCAGGAATTTGTAGCCGGTCTCGCGCACGCGCCCATTTTTTTCCACGAAGATGATGTAGGGGCCGTTCACCATAATTTCCGTGATGTCGGTGCGCTCGATGAGTGGCTGAATGGGGCCGTAGCCAAATGTCTCGTTCAACACCTCGTTGACGAAGTCTTCCTGGTTGATGTGCGCCGGCAATCTAAAGTTGCCGCTGCTCATCAATTGTTGCAATTTTTCGCGGGCGGTCTTTTCGAGTTCGGGGGTGCGTTCCACGGGCAAATCCAGCGAGATGTTGGGCGCGAGGAACCTCTGGCGTAGGGTGTCGGCAACTTGCAATTCCAGGCGCAGCAGTGCCGCCTGCCGGTCGCTGATGGTACCCCGCTGTGGGGGAGTACCTGGGGGTTCCGGCTCCAGTGGCCGAAACATCGGGTCCGGCGGTTCCTCTTTTTTCTCAACTTTGACCGGCTTCGGTTCTGGCGCTGGCGTCGCGGCAACATCGGCATGATCGCGGCGTTTGAAAAGCGTCATAGGCCCTCCTTGTAGATCGCTACAGCGTTCACAGTGAAAAACTAAAAATGCTCTGCACTCTCCCCGTGCTCTGTGGTAAAATTTCCTTGAGCGGCTTAGCGACTGCTCTGCCCATCAAAACACCCAGAACATGGTATGGGCAGATCGCAACATCTGCTGTAATCATAACATGTTCTGGGTGGCTGTCAATAGGTATTCTAACTAAAAACTAACTTAGTGGGCTCTAATCTATGGCAAAGAATATTGAGCGCAGCACGACATAGACGATATACAGGCCGATCAGGTAGAACCCGCCCCATTTGCCCAATTTACCTTTGTTGAACCACAAAATCGCCCACAGGATGAGGCCGGTGATGGTTTCCCAGGGCAGATCCCACCATACCAATGGCCGTGGAACCCAAAATGTCGAAACAAGCGCGCCCAGGCCGATGGCGACGAGAGGATTTGTGATGTTGCTGCCCACCAGCGTGCCAAGTGGGATGCCACTGTCGCCATTGCGGATGCCGGAAACGGCGGTGATCAATTCGGGGAGTGCCGACGCGACGCCTAGTGTTGTCACACCGATGAGCGAACCGCCGATGCCGGTACGCGCGACGATGATCTCGGTGATCTCAAGTGCCACCATGGCGCTGCCGATGGTTACGCCCAAAGCCACTACAGCGATGATTCCATCACGCAGCGCATGCGCGACAGTGGTCGGGACGCCTGCCGGCGCTTCACCGGTTTCGGAGAAGCCATTCTCGTGGGGCTTGTAGTACTTGCGTTCATCCACGTACAGATAGTAAAGGTAGGCGATAAAAGTGCCGAACAGAATCGCCCCATCGATTCGGGAATATGTGCCATCCCAGCCGAGGATAAGGCACATGACGGTGGTGCCGATCATCGGCCCCATGCTTTTCCACAGAAAATAGCGTTTGAAACGCAGCCCACCGGCAATGAAGACCACGATACTCATAATCAGCGTTTGTTGGACGACATCTGAGCCGATGTTTGCTCCCAGCACAACTGATGAACTGACTTTGTAGTCCAATGTGCCACTGAGTATGCCGAACGCAGCCGTCAGGTGGGCGACGATTTCCGGGATGCTGGTTGCCAGCGACAGCACCGTCACCCCCATGAACGTGGTCGAAAGTTTAAGGAACCCGGATAGACCGGTGAATTTTTTGACCGCTACATCAGAACTGATGACCAACAAGGCGACAGTAAAAAGTCCCCCTAAGGCTAATAACCAGGTATTGTTTTGCATTGCCGCGAACATGTTTTTTACCTCCTTGATCACACGATAAAATTGACATAAAAAACCGGGGTCACAGTCCGCACTGTGGCCCCGGTTAATGATTGGCGAGTAGCGTTAAGGCATGATGCAGCCGATATCCACCCGTGCTTTCTGTGGCATGGTGAACATATCAGATGCTCCTTCAGGATCATCTTCAGTTGGATATTGTGGTTCAAAGGGCCTACGCATCTCTGCTCCTTGATATTCGCACTGTTGATTATTCTGCTAACCAACCTTACATTATACACTGAATGAGTGTATTGTCAAAGCGCGTACATCATGTCTAAAAATCGTTAGAGGAGTCTGTAGGATACTGGCTCTTGTCCTTCTTCCACCTTGCGGGTATAATCGAGGTACAAACGTTCAGCGTGTTTGGTGGACGAAACATGGTCAGTTAGGAGTATGGTATGGGACAGGGTGCAGATTGGTCGTTTTGGATCGTCATGATGGTGTTGATCATCGTGTTTCTCTATGTGCCACAGTGGATGACGCGCCGACGTCGTCAGCAACAGGAGCGCGAACTGGCCGCCGGGGATCGCGTGATCACCATCGGCGGCTTTATCGGGACGTTGACCCGCTACGACCGCGAGGCGAATATCGCTCGCATTCGCCTGACCGAGGGCGTCGAAGTCGATATTCTGCCGAGCGCCATCGGCGGCAAGTATGTGCCACGCGAGGCTGAGCGCGCATAAGAGGAGTCGGCGATGCATCTTTCTGTTGCCGCGAGCAAGATCAACAAATGGGCGGTGCGCGAGAGCGGGGACACGCTGGAAATGATCGAGCGTCCTCACGGCGGCATCTCCTTCGTGTTGGCCGATGGTCAAAGTTCCGGCGAGGCGGCCAAGGCCATCAGCATCCGGGTGGTGCGTAAGGTGGTCTCCGAGTTAGCCGAAGGTGTGCGCGATGGCGCGGCGGCGCGGGCCGCCAACGATATGCTCTACGAGCACCGGCGTGGCAAGGTCTCGGCGACGTTGATCATTCTCTCTGTGGACCTCGACAGCGGCTCGTTGGTGATCACGCAATGCGGCAATTCTGGCGTCTATGTACGCTATCCGGCAGGCGATTTGCAGTTGTTGGAGAGCGAATCACCGCCGTTGGGCTTTCATCAGCATGCACGCCCTACAGTGGATCAGGTTTATCTGGAGCCGGGTTTGATCGCCCTGGCATTCACCGATGGGTTGGTGCATGCCGGCGCAAACACCGCTGCCGCTTTGGACATTCCGCAGGCATTTGAGGCAATCTGGCAGGTCACGCCCACTGCGCAGGCCGTCGCCGATGGGTTACTGGAGCGGGCGCTGGCGGCGGATAACGGGCGGCCAAGGGATGACACCAGCATCCTGGTGCTCCATGTGCAGTCTGGTGAACCGCAAGGTCCGCGTTTTATGCGGGTTGAGATGCCGGTCCCGGACCTGTAGCCCGCCGGTGCGGGGATGATGATGGACGCGCGGCGCATCGGCATCGTTGGTCCCTGTTCCTCCGGCAAATCCACGTTAGCGCGCGCATTGCGGGCGCTTGGTTATCGCGTCAAAGAAATCATGCAAGAACATTGCGCCGCGCCTGAGATGTGGCGGCGGATCACCGATCCTGATGTGTTGATTTACCTGGATGTTCGGCCGGACGTTGCTGCGCAGCGCGAAGGATTGGCGCAGCCCTCTTCGTGGTGGGTAGAAGAGCGGGCGGTCCGTCTGGCGCACGCGCGCGTACACTGCGATCTGTACATCGATACCTCGGCGCTGACACCTGAAGACGTTCTGGCCCAAGCTGTCGGCTATCTCCAGGAAGGCGCAGCGGTTCCGGCAGTTTCGTCATAAAAACCATTTCCGCCTGTTGGACTAAAGATTCTTGAACGCATCGCCCGATATCCCAACACTCGCTTTTGTGGGACGCTCGAACAGCGGGAAAACCACGCTGTTGGAGAAGTTAATCGCATTACTGCGACAGCGCGGCTATCGCGTGGGGGTGGTCAAACATACCGTCCGTGCGGACGTCGAGACCGACCTGCCCGGTACGGATACCCACCGCCTGTGGGAGGCCGGCGCCGCGCATGTCGCCTTTGTCACACCAGACCGTATCGTTCACACGCAGCGTTATGCTGAACTGCCTCCCTTGGAGGCGGCGCTGGCGGGGGTGGGAGACGTTGACGTGGTGCTCATTGAGGGGTTTAAGCATGGCCCATATCCTAAAATCGAAGTGGTGCGAGCCGCGCGTGATCCGGCATTGATCCCTGACCTGGCAGGCCGCATCGCCTGTGTGACGGATGTGCCCGATCTGCCGTGTGGCGTTCCGTGCTTTGCGTTTGACGACATAGCAGGGTTGGCGGATTTTGTTGAACGGGCGATGAAAGCTCAATCGTAGCACGCATTTCTCGCTTGCGGGTGCAGGTGAGAGGAGCATGTGGCTTTAACAAGGGGGGACACATTCTTCAAGTTGAAGTTTAATTTGTTCTGGTGAGGGTGCATCGTTCGAGTATTCAGTGCCGGGAGTGAAATTCGTAATCAGCACTTCTTCATTGAGAAGTCTATCTGTGTTTGCTTTCTTGACGCGCATACCAGAAAAAGCCTGAACTGCAATGATGTGATAGCCTGGATAGAGTTTTCTAATTTCTGGGACATCGTAAGATGATAATATCCATTGGCAACGGGCGGCCTTGAGACGTTCGGCTAGTTCCCAATGTGCTTGCCAGTCTCGCATATTGTGGGCATAATTACACTTGTTGCCAGGATAGGGCGGATCAACGTACATAACGGTTGTGTTGTGATCATAACGTTCGATGCAGTCACGCCAGTTAAGGTTTTCAATAATCACGGTGCGCAATCGTTTATGCACCGGTTCAAGCCGTTGTTTGAGATGTTTCAAAGCACCGATCAGCCGGTTGCCATGTCCGCCGTCGGTGATGCTGGTTTGAAAGCGCGGATAGTCGAGTTCACCGCCCCAGCCGGCCATAATGAGGTAATAGAAACGGTGGGCGCGCTGAATGTCGGTTAATTCTGTCGGGTTGAGTTGTGCTAATCGCTCGAATTCTGCCCGTGAGACTAATTCCCATTCAAAGGACATGATAAGTTCTTCGGGTTTTTCTTTGAGCACGCGGAAAAAATTCACTAGTTCCTGATCGATATCGTTCAAAACTTCAACATCACTAGGAGGTTTAGCGAATAAGACCCATGCGGCGCCGGCGAATGGCTCCACATAGCATGTATGCGGAGGCAGTAGTTCGATGATTTGTTTCCTGAGCCGTGACTTTCCGCCTACCCAACGTATAGGACTGTTGATCATTCGATAATCGTTGTTCATAAAAGCACCTTTTGTCTCTATTGGAGACAATTATATCATACTCTCGCAAATAGTCAAGGGGCGTACAGTATGCTAAGGTTTGGTGATAAACTGCGTGCGTTGCGCATTAAACATAATATGACGCTTAAACAATTGGCCGAAGCTGTTGGGCGTAGCGCGCATGGTTATATCAGTGAGCTTGAGGCTGGCAAAAAGAAGCCGACGGTCGAGTTTGTGCTCAATATTGCGCGTCTTTTCGATGTCACTACAGACGAACTCTTGAAAGACGAAATCGAATTGTCTGATCGATGATAACGTGACATATTAAGGAGATGATTTTGCGAAACTTAGCTTATACGCATAACATTGTTACGGCCGGTCAGCTCGAGAAGATACGCCTCATCTTGAGCACATATCAGGATGGCAGCGGTCAGTTAGCACGGCCCCAAGGCAAAACATTACCAGGTTGGCGCGATTTTGAGCGAGCCGTGGCGGTGGCCTTTGGAGGTATCGCACAAGAAAGTAAGGCTATTTATGATGTTTTGGTTCCGCTCGTTGCGGGGTCTGATACATACTATGGCATTGCATGCAAAATGCGCAAGCTGTTGCGGGATGTTCAACGGACAGGACGTGTCACTATCGAAGTCTCTAACTCAGCCGGCAAATTTTGGGATGCGTTGCAGAGAGAAGGGCTGGCTGACTTCGAGACTACGCCGGCAAGGGCTGGTGATGTCCTGCTGCGGTTGGTTGAACAATGGCATAAGGCCGTTGGTATTATGCATGGCGGAACTATCGATACCCAAAAGAGCTTCTATCTCGTTTTGCAGTGGGACGAGAAAACCCTGACTTATCGAATGTACCAATATGCATTGGCTTTCCCTGACCCGCTTATGCTTTCCTGGTCGGCGCAAGGACGGCGTTTGGTTGGCAAGGATGTGCGTGGTATTGTCATTGAGTGGTACGGTCATTCCGGGGGGCAACTCAAGTATTATCCACCGGTAGAACAGGCGATCTGGGTTTCGGAAATCTTTACGCTGGAACCGCTTCCTGAAAGCAATGGGGAATATGGGATAATGCGCAGAGTGCGTGAGTATTACCCGGAATTATGGCAACGCGCGTGTATGTTGCCTTGAAGTTGACACTGGGATCTGGATTACATTTGAGCGATGGGCCGCTGGCAAGAAATCGAACATACTGCTGACCTGGGACTGCACCTGTGGGCCGCCGATTTGCCTGACCTGTTCACGACGGCGGCGCTGGGAATGTTCTCGCTGTTCATCGTGCCGGGTGATACGTTGTCGGCGACGAAGACGTTGACGCTTACGGCGCTCGACGTCGAAACTTTGCTGGTGGCCTGGCTGAATGAGTTGCTTTATCTGGTCGAAGTTGAGGGCCTGGCTTTTACGGTGTTCGAGTTCGCGCAATTGACGCCCACCCGGTTGGTTGTCACCTTGCGCGGCGGTCCGATTCTGGAGTATACCGGCTACGTCAAAGCGGCGACATTCCACGATCTGCGTGTCGTCGCCACACCGGAGGGCTATGAGACGGAAATCGTCTTCGATACGTAGCGTAATACGGCGCGGCGTGAAGGATTTTGTACTCGGATTTAACGGATCACACGGATTTTCTTGTGATTTTTATCTGTAAAATCCAAAGTGAGGTGCGATATGGTGCATAAGGACGATTTTGAACAAATCAACGATTATGTGTGGGAACTGCCACAGGCTTACGATGGCCGGATGCGTGTGCCCGCGCGCATCTACGGCAATGAGGAAGTCTTTGAAGCGGCGTTCCGCGATAATTCCGCGGAGCAACTGATGAACGTGGCGATGTTGCCGGGCATCGTCAAGTACGCGATGGCGATGCCGGACGTGCATCAGGGCTACGGCTTCCCCATCGGTGGGGTCGCTGCTTTCCGTTGGGATGAGGGGATTATTTCTCCCGGCGGCGTGGGGTACGACATCAATTGCGGCGTGCGGATGCTGGCCTCGCAGATCGACTACCCGGCGCTTGAGCCATATCTCAAAGACCTCATCGCCACGATTGACCGCAATTGTCCGAGCGGGGTAGGAGGGAAGGGCGCGGTAGCTCTATCTGACAAGGAGTTGGATGATGTGCTGGAGCGTGGCGCGGAGTGGGCACTCTCCAAGGGCTACGCGCAGCGTGATGACCTGGAACGGACCGAGAGCCGCGGGCGCATCGCGGGCGCGTCCGCCGGCGCAGTGGGATCGCGCGCCAAAGAGCGCGGTCGTCCACAGATGGGATCGCTTGGCGCGGGTAACCACTTTCTGGAAATCGATGTGGTGGACGAGATTTACGATGCCGAGGCCGCCGCTGTGATGGGGCTTTCGCGCGACCGCGTCGTGGTGCAGATTCACTGCGGTTCGCGCGGCCTGGGCCACGAAGTGTGTGGGCAGTACATCCAGACATTGCAGGATGCCCCCCGGCGTTATGGCATCGACATCCCCGACCGCGAGCTGGTCGCTGCGCCTGTGGATTCGCGCGAAGGCCGTGACTACCTGGCGGCGATGGCGGCAGCAGCCAACTACGCTTTCGCCAATCGTCAGATTCTGGCCCACTTCGTGCGTCGCTCGTTCGAGCAGACCCTGGCCGGCAAGGTAAAGGATTGGCAGTTGCATCAGGTCTACGACGTGACGCATAACATCGCCAAAATTGAGGAGCATCAGGTGGGGTCGCAGCGTATGCGCTTGATTGTGCATCGCAAGGGCGCGACGCGGGCATTTCCACCCCGGCATCCTGAGCTGCCTGCCGTCTACCGCGAAATCGGGCAGCCGGTGCTCGTGCCGGGTTCGATGGGCACGGCGTCTTACGTTCTCGTCGGGACAGCCTCGGCGATGGACGACACCTTTGGTTCCACCTGCCACGGCGCAGGGCGAACGATGAGCCGCAACGCCGCTCTCAAGCAAGCACGCGGGGAGCAAGTGCGCGCCGATCTGTCGCAGCAGGGCATTATGGTGCGCACCGGAAGCGTCAAAGGCTTAGCCGAAGAAGCGCCTTACGCCTACAAAGATGTGAGCATCGTCGTGGAATCGGTGACCGGTGCAGGCCTGGCGCGCAAAGTGGCGCGTGTGCATCCCGTGGCGGTGATCAAGGGGTAAGCGCGGACCTGGCTGTAAAGTAGACCGGGGCGCACACGCGCCCCGGTTGTCTTTGGGTAAAGACGATTGACGTCTTCACCCCACGATGTGGTTATTTGTGCGCCAGTTCGTCTTTCAGCGCCGCACCCAGGCGACGAATGCCTTCGACGATCATGTCCGGTTGCGCGTTGGAGAAGTTCAGGCGCATTGCATTGAATCCACCGTCTTCATGGGGGTAAAAATTGATTCCCGGCACGTAGGCCACTTTATTTTCTAGCGCGCGGGGGAAGAGTTTCAGCGTGTCGATGCTCTCCGGTGTGCGGGCCCACAAGAAGAGGCCGCCTTGCGGTTGTGTCCAACTCGATCCTTCGGGCCAGAATTCGGCAAGCGCGTCGAGCATCACGTCGCGGCGCTCCTTGTAGACCTGCCGAAGTTTGCGCACGTGGGCCTTCAAAATGCCGCGTTGTGCCACGTCATTGGCGATCATCTGGTCGAAAGTGCTGCTGTGCAGGTCGGCGCCTTGTTTGGCCTGCACCAACCGCTGGGTGATCTCCGCCGGGGCGACGCTCCACCCGACGCGCAAGCCGGGTGTCAATGTTTTGGAGAATGTAGCCAGGTAGATGGTGCGCTCCGGGGCCAGAGCTGCAATGGGAATGAGGTCTTCACCGGTATACCGCAGCGCGCCGTAGGGATCATCCTCGACGATGAGGAGGTCGTACTTGCGGGCGATCTCCACGAGCAGGTGGCGGCGATCTTCAGGCAGGGTCGTGCCGGCCGGGTTGTGGAAATTGGGCAGGATGTAGATCAGGCGCACCGGTGTCCGCTTGACGACGTCTTCTAGCAGTTCCACTTGCATGCCGTCATCGTCCAGCGGGATGGTGACAAATTCGGCCTCGTAGGCGCGCCAGGCCTGGATGGCTCCCAGGTAAGTGGGCCGTCCGGTGATTACGGCGCTGCCGGGGTCGATGAAGATTTTCCCAATCAGATCGAGGGCTTGCTGCGAACCTGTGGTGATGAGAATATTGTCGGGGCTGTGCCGGATGCCATATTTGGCCATGGAATCGGCGAGATATTCGCGCAGTGGCGGGTACCCCTCGGTTGTGCTGTATTGTAGGG
Organism: Chloroflexota bacterium; assembly: GCA_019873725.1. GTDB lineage: Bacteria > Chloroflexota > Anaerolineae > B4-G1 > SLSP01 > DSWT01. Next base: position 23,080 of record JAIOAS010000025.1, read on the forward strand.
CTTGTTTGGGCACCGCGCGTAGCAGGTAATTGCACGCTTCTTCGATTTCGCGCACCGGGAACAACTCCGGAGCGGGCATCCCCCCGCCAAATGAGATCACATCGGGCTGTTGGGTGAATTTTAGCAGTTCACGAATGGCGGAGCCTTTCATGTGTTGCGTGCGTCGTGCCAAAAAACGTTCCCAGTCAACGTGTGTGGTTGCCGAATTGGCATAAACGGTCATAACTACCTCCTGGAATTTGTCTCCTGCATGTTCATTGTATGCCAGGCGAAAGCCGCCGTCAAACGCTATCTGTGACTGAATCACGTGACTTTCTTCGTGAAAGACTCCAATTGGAACTTGCCCTGCTTGTTCCCTATGCTAAAATGAGATTCAGTAGATCGAAATGAGCCAGACTACAAAAGTCTCACGAGGTACCAGCTAAGACTCTTGTAGTCTTTGAATACGGATGTGAGGTCGAACGCATGAAAGCAGAACGCGCCAACCGCGTTTTTGTCGTTTATCTGATATTGACCGATATGGCTATGGCCGCGTTGGCCTTTGGACTGGCATACCTGCTGCGCACGGTGCTTCCATTCCCCGAACCGGCGGCGGGGATGCGTCCCTTTAGTGAGTACGTCCCCATGTTGGTCATTCACGTCTTTTCGGTGTTGGCAGTCGCTCTGGCGTTCCGGCTTTATACGCTGCGCCGTAGTTCGCGGGTTGATGAATTCTATGGCATTATTGGGGCGACGATGGTGGGCACGTTGATGGGGGTCGCGCTGGCCTCGTTGACGTTGCGCGACTTCGTGGTGGGCCGGGATTACTCGCGGGCGATGGTGGGTTATGCCTGGATCCTCTCAATGCTTTTGATGATGGTAGGCCGGCTGTTCAACGGCTGGCTGCGCAAACACCTGGTTCGGCAGGGGTGGGGGAGACGGCGTGTCCTGATTGTGGGAACCGGGGACATCGCGCGCATGATCTTGCAGAAGATTATGTGGACGCCTGAACTGGGTTACGAGGTCGTGGGGGTGGTGAGTTTCCACGAGACAGACCAGAAGGTGCTATTGGAAGTCCCCATTGTAGGGCCGGCGGCCAACCTGGGGCAGATTATCGAGGCGCAGCAGGCCGACGAAGTCGTCATCGCCCTGCCGGAAGAAACCTCGCATCAGGACATCTTGTGGCTGATCTCCGAGTGCGAGCGCGGGCGGGTGACTATTCGGGTCTATCCCGACTTGTTTCAGATTATGGCCGGGCCGGTCAGCATCGGCGAAATGGGCGGCATCCCTATCCTGACCGTCCGCGATATTGCCATGACCGGCTGGCGGCGTACCGCCAAACGGGTGATGGACATCGTGGGGGCGACCGTTGGCCTTATCTTCCTGTCACCTTTGATGTTATTGACCGCGATTGTCATCAAGTTGGAATCTCCCGGTCCGGTTTTCTTCGTGCAGGAGCGCATGGGATTGGATGCCAAGCCTTTCCCGATTTTGAAGTTCCGCTCGATGCGGGCGGATGCGGAAAAGTACGGTACCTGGACGGCGGCGAACGATCCGCGGCGTACCAAGATCGGCGCGTTGCTGCGCAAAACCAACATCGATGAATTACCGCAGTTTATCAACATTCTCCTGGGCCACATGAGCCTGGTGGGGCCGCGCCCGGAGCAACCTTACTACGTCGAGCAATTCCGCCGTAGCATCCCGCGTTATATGGACCGCCACCGGGAGAAGGCCGGGCTGACCGGGTGGGCAGCCGTCAACGGCTACCGCCAGGATACGTCGATCATCGAGCGCACGAAGTACGATCTGTGGTACATTGAGAACTGGTCGTTGATGTTAGATATCAAGATCATCATTCGCACAATCCTGCAAATCTTTCACTCACCCAATGCTTATTAGCCAGCAGATTAAGCAGATTCAGCAGATTGCTTTCGACTTCGGACTAACGACTCATGACTGACAAACTATCTTCCGGCGCCGTTCCTTCGACTTTATATACCGAGCACTATTTCCTGGGTGTGTGTGAGGGCTACCAGGAGTTCCTGTCTAGCGAGGGGGCTTACCTCTCGCAGCGTTTGACCGAGGCGTTGACCGTTGCAGGCATCGCGCCGGGGATGGCGGTGCTGGATGTGGGGTGTGGGCGCGGTGAGATGCTGCGTCACACGACCCGGCTGGGGGCGCGGGCCTTTGGTATCGATTACGCCCAGGCGGCGGTGCGGCTTTCCCGCCGGATTGTAGCCGAGGTCATTCAGCAGGGCGGGATGGCTTGCGTCTACCAGGCGTCGGCGTTGTACTTGCCCTTTCAGGCCGAAACGTTCGACCGTGTGCTGATGTTCGACATCGTGGAACACCTTTATCCGGCAGAACTGGCGTTGGCTCTGACAGAGGCGTGGCGTGTGCTTAAACCCGGCGGGCGGATCATCGTTCATACCGCGCCGAATGTGTGGTACGATCGGTACGCCTATCCTGTGGTGCGTCTGGTGCGGGTGTTGATGGGGCAGGGCGCGCGCTATCCGAAAAATCCGCGTGAAATTATCCCGGAAAACGTTCACGTGCATGTCAACGAACAATCGATGTTCAGCCTGGGGCGGAATTTGCGCCGGAGCGGTTTCCGTGACGTCAAAGCGTGGTTGAGCACGCCGCCGCAGCACCGACAGGAGAACGTTATCTTTCGATTGGCGCGTTGGCTGTTGTTCAGCGTGCCGCCGTTTAGCTGGTTCTTCGAGCGCGAAGTTTTTGCCGTGGGGGAAAAGTGAAAGACCATCGCTATGTAGATGAGTTGACCCTGGAAGAGCTGGAAGAAGTGCTACAGGTGCGACGGCGCGAAGAGCGGCTAAAGCGCATGCAGGGCAAGTCGGCGGCGGATGTCGGCAAACCTGTTGATCCACTCCGCGATCAACCTGCGCCACCGGTGCAACCCCTCGTTGTGGCCCACCCCGCGGCGCACCATGCGTCTTCTGTGCCGCGTTATAGCGCCGTCGTCGAGCCGGGCAAGCTCAAGCGCGAGCGCCGCCCGATCAAGTGGCGCTGGATTGCGGACCGCTTGTTGTTGCTGGTGGAGGTACTGGCGCTGCTCGGCTTTGTGCTGATTGTGGCGCGCATGGTCACCACAGTCCAGGGGATCAACGAGGAGAGCCGGGCCATCCAGGCGCCGCCAACCTCCACCCCCGCTCCCTTCATCGGGGTGGTGGTGTTGCCCGGCGGGCATACCCCACCGGATGCGCAGCGCAACTCGGAGCCGGCGCCGATTCCGGCGCACTTACAGGGGTTGGTGGCGCAAATCACACCGTTGCCTGTCCCCACACCCGGCCCGGAACATCCTCAACGCATCGTCATTCCCGGCATCCATGTGGATGCGCCGGTCGTCAGAGGGGACGACTGGGAGTCGCTCAAAATGGGAGCGGGTCATCATATTGGCAGCGCCAACCCCGGCGAGCGTGGCAACTGCGTCATCTCGGCGCACAACGACATCTATGGTGAGATTTTTCGGGACCTGCCGAAGATGAGCATCGGCGATGAAATTTTCCTGCATACCCAGACGCAGGTCTATCGCTACGTTGTCGAGCAGACCCGCATCATCGAACCGACCGAGGTGAGCGTGATGGCTCCGACGAGCAGCCCGGTATTGACGTTGATCTCCTGTTATCCTTATGGCATCGATAGCCACCGTATCGTCGTGATCGCGGCGTTGAAGCCATAGCCGACAGCGTCGCGCCGACACTGTCGGCGCGCTTGCCAAAATCGGCAACTGGGAGACAATAGGCCGTGAGAATAAATAAGGAGTGAGGACGATGGCAAAGAAAACGAAAAAGCGCAGTAGCGGGGGGCCGCGCCTTACTGAGCGCCAGCTCTATCAGCCCGGAATGGGTGGGGCAGCCGCACCGTCCGCAACGGTTGTCCCGGTCGCAAAGGCCGTTGCCGTCACCGCGCAACCGGCTGACGAGGAGCTGGCGACGGAATATCGCTACGTGTTGACCGACCTCAAGCGGATTGCCTGGTTGGCGTTGGCGATGTTGGCGCTACTTGTGGTGCTGGCGTTTGTCGTGGTGTAGGTACAGATTCCGACGCAAACAGGGGTGGCCTGTAACCACCCCTGTTTGTGTTAGAACGCGCAGAACTCCGACATATTCGCTTTCACGAGGGTCTACTGCGTTTCGTGCTGGTGGCCCAAAATCCAGACCAAAGTCGAGTCGGCGAGTGCCATCAGCCAGATGTTTTGTGTTTGGATGAAGAGCATGGCGCTCAATATCGCCAGACCCACGCGAATCAGGAGATCGCGCCCGCGTGTGGGAGATTGCAGATCGGTCCAGCGCGCCGGATTGAGTAGCGCTTCAGCGGCAACGGGTAGCAGGCCGAGCCACGCCCCCAGCCCCACACCGAACAATAACACGAAAGGCTCGCGGTAGAACGCCCAATGCGCCTGGTGATAGACCGCCTCGCGCAGGGCCGCGCTCAAGCTGTGCCGGGTTACGCGCGGCGGCGCCAGGCGTTTAGCCGTGCGATCGGCCAGGACGATGAGCACCCAGAAGCCACCCGCAAAGGCGCATGTCCACCCCAGATCGCGTACCCAACTGTGCCAACTGCCGGACAATGAGGACAGGGTCTGGTCGGCGGCCCAGAAGAATGGTTTGAGTCCCAGGCCACTGGGGGTCAACACACCGCGCCAGAGCAGCGCGATGGCCGGTATTCCGACGGCGTAGAGCAGCCGTAAGGGATGGATGATCCACGGCATTTCCCACACAGGGCGATACGGCATGAGGGAAGGGCTGGTGTGGAGCTGTCTTCGCAGGTGGGGCCGTTCCAGCAACCAACGGAAGGCGCCGGCGAGTAGCGCAATCACCAGCGAGACATTCAACCACACCCAGCGTTCGAGTAAGGCGGTTTCGGTGCTCAAGCGTTATTCGTCCGGCATAGTGATCGGAATGGTGACGGTGACTTTGGTCCCCTGTCCTGGCGCGGATTTGATGACTGTCTTGCCTTTGACCAGCATGGCGCGTTCGCGCAGGTTCATCATTCCCAGGCTGCCGCGGTTGGCGTAGTTCGCTTCCATTGCGGCAACGTCGAAGCCCACCCCGTCATCCTCGATTTCGGCAATGACGTTCATTCCACGCTGATAGAGGCGAATCCATAGATTTTTCGCTTTGGCATATTTGCGCACATTGGTGGTGGCCTCTTCGGTGATGTAGAATACCGCCCCTTGTGCCTCCTTGTTGAGCAGAGATTCTGCCTCTTTGTTCAGTTCGAGATGGATGACCGGGAGCGGATCGGTTTCGCTGACCTTTTGCTTGAGTTGTTCCAAAGCGGGGATGAGCCCCTGTGTTTCCAGGATGAGTGGCCGCAGGGTAAACAGCATCTGGCGGATTTCTTTGGTGGTTTTGCGGGCCAACTCTTCCAGTTGTTTGAGTTCCTCAAGGGATTTCTCCGGCTCTCGCTCGACCAACATACGGATGTAGTTGAGCCGCATGGCGATAGCAGCAATCGTCTGGGTAGGGCCGTCGTGCAGATTGCGGGCCAGTTTTTTGCGCGCGTCTTCTTCGACCGTCACCAGTCGGTCCTTCTCCTCCATCAGGTTTTGGTAGAGGTTGGCGTTTTGTATCGCCATCACGGCCTGGTTACAGATGGCGACGAGTAAGTCCTGGAAATCCGGCGAATAGGTTTCCGGTTCTGGGCTTCCCAATACCAGCAAACCGTAACTCTCGAATCCGGCCCGTAGCGGCACGACGATGGCTTGCTTACAGCCGTACATCGCAGCGATTTTAGCCAATTCGGGGTCTTCTCTGGGGTTGTCGATGACCACCGGGTCTGTCTTCTCGATCGCTTCGGCCAGCACACCGCTTTGGGCGGGCAAACGCAGGCGTTCATCCTGGCTCGTGATTCCTCTAGCCTTGGCCACGTAGAGCGTTTGATCTATACCGAAAAGCAGGATCATTCCCACCTGGTTGATCTCTTTGTCACCGGAGAAAAATTCTCGCAAGCCTGCATTACTCACATCCAGCGCTGCTTCCAGCACGCGCTCGTAGTTGAGCGTCGCGCTCAATGTGCTGGCCAGTTCGAAGATCAGGCGGACTTTTTGGTGGGCGGATTCTAGCGCGGTTTGCGCCTCGCGTTCCTGCTTTTCGCGTTCGGTGATCAGTGCCTGTTTGATGCGGACACCAATCTGGCTCAATGCCCCGCCTGCTAATAGGAGAACCATCCCATTGATGAGATAGGGCAGTGCACGGAGTGTCAACTCGTTCAGCGGCATAGTGGTCGAGAATTTTTGCTGGTTCCACGCGATGTTCCAGTAGGCGATAACGACTCCCAGCACCACGATGAGACCATATAGTCGTCTAAACCGCAGGGATGCCGTTACAATCGGGATCAGTGAGACGAAGAGCAGTGGGCCTTCGTTGCCCCCAGAACCCGCGATGAACCCCAACGTCAGGCCAATGTCCTGGATCAGCATGACGTTTTGAATTCCCTTGCTCATTGCATTCTTGAATAACGTGATGGTGGCAATGATGTTGGCGACGCCGCCAACAATGAGCAAAGCGACGATGGCGCGCGGGAATTCTTCGTCTCTGAACATGGTGTTGATGCCGATAATACCGGCAACGGTCAGGAGGAAAAGCCAGCGCAGGCTGATGAAGAGTGATTCAATTTTTATCTCTGACTCACTCAGCGTTGCTCCTGTACTTTGATCCCGCTGTACTGTTTTGGGAGCAGATGTGTGCGTGCGTTTGCGATGCGTCTTCGCGGTAGTCTTATCCGAGGGAGGGGCGTTCTCTTGAGTGCGTTTTTGTCTTATCGTTTTTTTGTTCATAGTCTCAAATTGGTCGATTAAATCGAAAAGCGCACATGGATGATATCGCCATCCTGCACAATGTAATCCTTGCCTTCCAGGCGGACTTTACCGGCCTTGCGCGCAGCCGTTATCGTTCCTTCTGCGATGTGATCGGCGTAGGAGATCACTTCCGCGCGGATGAAGCCGCGTGCCAGATCCGTGTGAATGACACCGGCAGCTTCCTGCGCGTGAGCGCCGACGCGCACATTCCAGGCGCGCACCTCGTCTTCACCCACAGTGAAAAACGATTGCAACCCGACGAGTTTGTAGGAAGCTTGAATCACGCGCGTGCGTGCCAGTTCGGTAATGCCAAACTCTTCCATAAAGTCAGCGGCTTCCTCTGGGCTGAGCTGGCTGATCTCCATTTCGAGCTTGCCTTGCATAGCGAGTACCGTCGACTGTTTGTGATTGTAGGTGAGGACTTGTGCGGGATCGATGGGGTCTTCGCCCGCGTTGAGCAAGACCAGCACCGGCTTGAGGGTTAGCAGGCTGAAGCCACGCAACCCGGCGACCTCTTCTGGCGTGAGGTCGAGGTCACGCAGCGGGATGTCTGCGTTCAGAGCGGCTTGCAGGCGCTGAAAAAGCTCTTGATTCTCCAGCAGGGCTTTGCGCTCATCACCCCGCGCACCTTTGTGTAGTCCTTCCTCGATGCGTGCCAGCCGATTTTCGACGGTGACCATATCGGCGAGCAGGAATTCGTTATCCAGCGTGGCGACATCACGTTGGGGGTCGATGCTGCCGGATAGGTGGGGGACAAGGTCGTTCTCGAAGGCGCGCACCACGTGCACGAACGCATCCATCGGCGCAATCTTGTTGCGCAGTTCACCGGTCAGCCCGGTTTTGCCCAAGTCCTGGTCCAGCCCGCCGATATCGGTAAAGGTGACTTTGGCGTAAGTGGTCTTGCGGGGGGTGTATAGCTTACTCAGTGTATCCACGCGCACGTCTGGGACATCGACTACCATGCTGTAAAGCTCCAGACGTCCACTGGAAGCAACAGTGGTGGGGCGGTCGGCTCCCGTGAGCGCATTGAAAACGGTCGTTTTCCCACTGGATGGTAACCCGATGATCCCCAGTTCCATAAGCAACTCCTTCGCTCGGCATTGATCGACGCAGGCATTATACCACTTTGTAACTGCGCGGGCAACTTTTCGGCCATTGCGGGTGCATTTCAGAATGGGGGCGACTTTTCTTAAATTGCACCGCAGAGCACGCAGTGTCCGCAGAGTTGCCAGAAATTTCTCCGCGCTCTCAGCGAACTCTGCGGTTAAAG
>JAIOAS010000026.1:0-12171 GCA_019873725.1 Chloroflexota bacterium
TACTGTCCAACTCATAGGGCGGACCAAATGCAAGGACAACGATATTGCCGGTCACATTATGGGCATACTTAGCCAGAAAGGTCTTGAGCGCATAGCTGTTTGGATCGCCGGCCTGCAATCCCGTCGTAGCAAAAACAACCCACCGCGCGCTGGCAATGGCATTGAGCACCACCGTCGAGATAGAAGGCGGTCCTTCAGTCAACGTGATCTCCTGGCCGGTCGTCAGTGCTTTCTGCAATTGATCGAAGGTAAAATATTGAACGGCAGCGGAAGAGACAATATCGGTTCCATTCGGCCCGTACAACCGTAATACAACATCGCGCAAGGCGTTTGCCTGCAACAACGGGAACGGCTGATAATCGGCAAAGGGTTGCGCATAACGCTCCTGGGTAAAGATAACGATGGTATCGCCTTCCTGGAATGTCGGTGCAGTGACATCGGACGACAGAGGCACAATGCGGGTCAATGCATTGACCGCGACTTCATCATCCACGGAATGTTCTGTAGCAAAAACAGCAAGCCGTGCGGGGTCGAGCCGAACATTGTCCCAGGAGAATTCGCCGTAAGCGCGCATTTTCATGCTCAGTATCCGGTAGACGGCAGCGTCCACAATCGCACGGAAGGTTGCCTCAGTCTTGTAACGAGAGGCGAGGTAACTTAACGTATCCCGCACATTCGCAAAATGCGCCTGCCAGTTCTCGCTGTCCGCAGCAAAACGATTGAGCAGCAACAAGTCATTGCCCGCCGTCAATGCATCCTGAGCCACACGACGCACATTGAATGACAATCCACGCGGATCGTAAGAGTAATGGATGGATTTCAGGCCCAAATTATCGGAGACCAGGATCCCCCCAGCCTGCCGCCACGGCGCAAATTCTGGCAGATTCATGACCGATTGCAGAGCCTGGGCATCCAAACTGATGGGCCGCGTGGCCTGGCGAATATTACCCTGGAAACCGCGATAACGGATGTGGGTGACGAGGAAACCATCGACCACGTTATCATCCCCCATCGCGCCGCGTGCAACAGCGAAAAAGGGCGCCAGCTCAATCTGGCGGAGTTGTTCCAACGTCTTCTGCACGGTGGGGACTTCGGCCTCAAGCGAGCGGTCGGCGCCGCCGAGTCCCGGCAGATGGCGCGGCACGACCAGCAACCGTCCTTCGCTCCCGCGATGCAACCCCTGCACGTAGGCCTTCCCCAGCTCGCCAACCCAAAAGGGATCGCCACCAAAAGTATTCACCCCCAAATCCGAAACATCACCGGGACGCGGTGTGTACGAAACATCCAGATTGGGGCCCAGATACAGATTGATCCCCAACGCCGACAACTCCGCCCCCAGAACGTTGCCCGCCATTTCGACCAGAGCCGGGTTCCAGGTGGCGCCCAAAGCCATCGGAGAAGGCATGAAAGTGGTGTCGGAGATAAAAGAGGTGACGGGAATGCCATCCAGGGTGGCGCTGGCCGCCACAAAAAGCGGGATGTAGGGAGAGGCAGAAAGCGTGTCAGGTTCAGTGGGGATCAATGCCATTTGAGTTTGCCAGGCATCCCAGGCAACCTGCTGCAACTGCATAGTAAGGGAGAGTACCTCAGAAGGCGCAGCCATCGACGTGCCAAAATTGCCGTTCTGCGGACGCAAAAATACACCGCCGATCCCGTAATCACGGATCAATGCCGCGATCTCAGAGCCATCGCCGACGTCAGTACCCGGAAACGCAACCAGCACTAACTGCCCAACCTTGGCCTCAGCGGACATTTGATCCATTAGAATGACAACAGGGTCAGGTGTTGTTGTTTGCGCCTTGACCGTTGGGACGAACGGCAACAGCAAAAACAACACCAAAGCCCCGTGACACAACAGACGGGTGCGCATATTCTCCTCCACCGCTATTGTAACGCAGAGAGGGCAGTTAGGCAAGCACACAACTTGACTACCGTTCAAGCCCTGGTACACTTTCAGCGTGTCAGGAGGGAATACAATCATGAAAATTTCTCGGCGTATGCGGCCTCACTTCGTGGGGAGCGTTTTGCTTGTCTTACTCATCCTTAGTGCCTGTGGGCAAAAACCATTGCTACAGGATGTTTCTGTCACGCCGGACCTCATCACGCCCAATGCCGATGGTCAAACAGATTTGACCCGCATCACGTTTACGCTGAATCGAAACGCCATCGTCAGCATCAAGCTGTTCGACGCCGGTGGGCAGGCGTACATTTTTCGTGCCCCGCGCCGCCTGAGCTTAAACGACAAGCCGTATACCGTCTACTTTGGCGGCGTGGTGGATGGCTTTACGCTGCCCGAAGAAGCGCATGATTTCATCATCGTCAAGCGCATGGTGCCTGATGGTGTATACACGTGGGAAATCCGAGCGGAGACCGAGGAAGGCGAAAGCGCAGTAGTCACGGGGACGCTGACCATTCAAAATGCCGATACGGCGCTGCCGGGCATCCGCGGCTTCACCGTCTCCCCCCAGACCTTTTCACCGAACCAGGACGGCATCGACGACCGCACGCGGATCAATCTCACGTTGGATAAAGACGTGGAGAGCCTGCGCGTCTACCTCGAAGGGCCAGATGGGACACCGCACGCCATCCCCGAAGATGAGCAGGTGAACCGGCTGAATACCAAAGGTTGGCACACCTATGATTACGACGGTGGCATCGACGCGGGAGCCGAACCGCCGCCCGACGGTGACTACACCGTCTTCGCCGAGGCGCAGGATAAGATGGGGCAGCGCGTCATCGCCAGGCAGACACTTGAGATTGTCAATGCCGGCTTGCCACGCGCCTACATCCTCAACGGCGAGGTCAAGTACTCGGCAACCTCCCTCGTCATCTCCGAGACGCTTTGTTTCACCCTCACCGTCGAAAACGACAGCGCCACCTACCTGCGCACGACCGGGCCGTGGCCCAACACCACCTACCGCAGCGATCAAAACTTCAACACGCTGGGTTGGTCCGAAGAATCCGGCGTTTTCCGCGTCGCCATGGACTTCGATACGAGCCTGCGTAACTATCCGTTCCGCTGGGGTATCGGGCAGCCGGGCGTCGACCTCGTGCAGATTGACGGAAACTGGTATCTGCCGCCGAACGCACGCTCGCAGGTGACCGGCTGCGTCCAGATCGTGGAGGTACCCGTGCGCAACCCGCTGTATTACTGGATGGGCCTGATCCATGAGGATGTCGCCATTGCAAACGTCAACAACCGCGTCGATCCTAACTTTGTCACCATCTGGGAACCGTAAAGGACGCAGGATTGTATGATTTCATTCATCGTTCCCCCCACCCTGACCGTTGTCGTCGTTTCCTGGAATGTCAAAGAGCTGTTGAGTGATTGCCTGCTATCACTACGCGAAGAAATAAAACGTACAAACGTGCGCGCAAAAGTAGAAGTTGTGGACAATGCTTCTACAGACGGCTCGGCGGAAATGGTACGTGAGCGCCATCCCTGGATTCGTCTGCATGTCAGCGCCGAGAACCTGGGGTTTGTGCGCGGCAATAACCTGGTTCTCGAGCGGCTGCAAGCGGACGGGCTGCCCGACTTCGTGTGGTTACTCAACCCCGACACCACAGTCCGCCCCGGCGCACTGGCTACCTTGCTGGATTTCTTCGAGAAGAACCCGCGCGCAGGACTTGTCGGCCCTCAGTTGCTCAATCCGGACGGTTCGGCGCAGCCCAGCGCCTTCCGCTTCCCAGATGTGTTGCAGCCACTGTTTGACCTGGGATGGTTGCCGCAGCGATTCTACTACACGCGCCTCAACGGGCGTTATCCAGACTTAGGGGCACAACCCTATCGGATCGACCACCCACTCGGCGCAGCGATGATGGTGCGCGGCGCGACGATACAGCAGGTCGGTGTGCTGGACCCGCAGTTTTTCATGTACTGCGAGGAAATCGACTGGGCCTGGCGGATGCAAAAAGCCGGTTGGGAGACGTGGCTGGTTCCAGAAGCCAAAGTTATCCATTACGGCGGGGCCAGCACCAACCAGGCGCGCCCGGCTACAACAGTCTATCTCTGGGAAAGCCGCGCCAAGCTGTACCGCAAGCATCGTGACCGGCTCACGCGCACACTCGTGAGTGCGGTTGTGCGGCGCACTTTCTCGAAAAAAGCGGCTCAAGCGCCCACCGAGGAATGGCGTGTGGCTTACGACAAAATTGTCGCTGCATGGAAAACTGTATGACTGTCCGACTATCAGACTCAGTAATCCAATTTTGCCTGGTCTGGATATGGCGATCCAGACCAGAACGGGGATCTGGCGATCCCCTTGAAACATTTTTGGCTGGACTCATGATAAAACGACTATGCTTAAGGCCGTCATTCTAACGCTCAACGAAGAACGCCACATCACCGCCTGCATCGACAGCCTGCGCTGGACGGACGGCATCGTCGTCCTGGACAGCTACAGCAGCGATGCCACCGTCCCGCTGGCGCAGCAAGCCGGGGCGGAGATCATCCAGCATCGCTTCGAGAACTACTCGCAGCAGCGCAATGTCGCGTTGGAACACGTCGGGGCGGAGTGGATCTTTTTCGTGGATGCGGACGAACGTGCCACGCCGGCGCTAGGCGCGGAGATCCGCGACGTGATCGCGCATCAGGACAAAGTCGGGTGGTGGGTGCCGCGCCATAACTACATCTTTGGTCATCGGATGCGCGGCGCGGGTTGGTGGCCCGACTATCAATTGCGCGTCTTACGCCGTGACTGCGCGCACTACGATCCCAACCGCGCCGTCCACGAGGAAGCGATCCTTGACGGTGAAGCCGGATACCTGACACATCCCCTGATCCACTACAACTACGAGACGTTGCAACAATTCATCGCCAAGCAACGCAAATACACCGATTTCGACGCCGGTATCCTGCTCCAAAAGGGTGTGCGGCCCAAGTTCTACACACCTTACACTCAGATCCCACGCCACTTCTGGTGGCGTTTCGTCACCCTCGGCGGCTGGCGCGATGGGCTGCACGGGGTCCTGCTCGCCGGATTGATGAGCTATTACGAGATGCGCAAGTATCAGCGTGTGCGTAAGACACAGCGGTCAGTCGTCAGTGGTTAGCGGTCAGCTTTGAGTCATCGAGGACTATTTTCACAATATGGCATCACGTATCACGTATCACGCATCACGCATCACATTTCGCCTCCTGTGCCTGCTGGCGATCCTCCTGCCCCGCCCGGTTAGCGCCGCGGGCATCCCTGATCGGCGTTTCGGTGTGGTGGAAAGCTACGCCGCGCCCCAGGCTGCCAGCGCGCTCGGTGCCGGTTGGACGCGCGTAACCTTCGAGTGGAATCAGATTCAACCCACCGGCGTCGGTGACTGGAACGTGTATCCGGTCCCCGACAGCGTGCTCGATGCCGAACGAGCAGCGGGCCGTGAGATCGTCGGACTGATCGTGGCTACGCCGGCTTGGGCCGTGGACGGCAGCAAAGGCATCGGGGTGCCGGCGGGGTTGTATCTACCCAGCGACTATCCCGACAACACGTGGGCGACTTTCATCCGCAAGTTGATGACGCAGCACGCCGGACGTATCCGCCACTGGATCATCTGGAACGAGCCTGACATCTGGGACACAAGCTTTCAGTCGTGGGGCGGATCGGTCGAAGATTTTGTACAATTAATGCGGGTGGCTTATACGGTCGCGCACGAAGTCGATCCGAATATGGTCATCCACCTGCCTGCTGTCACGCACTGGTGGGACGTCAACTATGGGCGGGACCTGTTTCTGCGGCGCTTCTTGCAAGTCCTCGCTGCCGATTCAAATGCGCCCGGCAACAACTACTACTTCGACGCCTTGACGCTGCACATCTACTTCAACCCGGACACGGTGTACGACCTCAGCCGCTTTTATCTGAACTTGTTGGGCGAATTCGGCATCTACAAACCGCTGTGGATCGCCGAAACCAACGCCGCCCCCTCCAACGATCCGGCGTGGCCGGTAGCCAATCCGCAGTTCAATATCACCCAAGAAGATCAGGCTGCCTACATCATCCAGGGACTGGCCATGGCACTCGCCGCCGGAGCGCAGCGCGTGGCCGTCTACAAAATGGCCGACCTGGCCAGCGACACGGCCAACCCGGAACCGTTCGGGCTGGTGCGGCAAGACGGCAGTCGCCGCCCGGCGTTCACCGCCTATCAGGTAGCCACGCGCTATCTCGCCGGATTCACACATGCGAGCCTCGACCGGCGCGACGATGCTACCGTCATCACCGTAGAGCGCGATGGCGGCTGGACGACCGTGGCCTGGGCGCGCGGCCCCGCCGATGTGGGCGTGCAAATCACAGCACACGCGGGGTCGGCGCAGCTCGTCGATTGGCGCGGCAACCGCCGTAGCATCAGCGCGCGCGACGGCGTCTACACGGTAACGCTGCCGGCCAGCCCTTGCCACCACCCGGCCAGTCCATGCCTCATCGGCGGAAGTCCTTACTTGATTGTCGAAGGCGCGGTCGCCGCCGGAGCGCCACCGCTCAGCCAGCCCTCCCAGGGCCAGGCCGCCACAGCGACGCCGCAGCCACCATCCGCGCAGGACGCCGGAAGCGCAGACTCGACCCCGACGACGGTTCCCACAGTCAAGGCGACCTTCACGCCGACCGCCACACCCACAATCACGCCGACCGCTACACCGACACAAACGCCGCGCCCCACCGCCACACCCACCCGACGCCCAACCGCCACAGCGACCGCCACCGCTACACCAACCGAAACGCCAACCGTGACAGCCACCCCACCCCCCTTGCCAACCCCAACACCGGCGGCTGCACCGCCATTACCACCACCCGCGACGCCGCTGACGGTAGGCGCAACCCTGGCCGGCGCGATTGGCGTGTTGTGGCTTATCGTCCGCAAAAGCAGGCGGGTATGAGCCAGAACCACAGCGAGGCCCGCCGCGCGCCACGCTTGCCGTTCATCAGTCTGGCGTTGCTGGGTGTGGGGATCGTGCTCTTGCTCGTCGCAGCGACCCTCAAGTCGCCGCCTGCTGCGCCAACACTTTCGATTTCGGTCCTGCCGCAGCCTTCGCCTCCGTGGGAGTCGCTCCCTACCCGCGTTCCCATCCCAACCGAAACGCCTATCCCCACCCCAACCCCCGAGGCGAACAACCCTTTGCAAATTATGCGGCTCGCTCTGGTGCACGATGCGTTCGAGGTGGCAGAGGTGGCCTGGGAAGAGGCAAAGCGCGTCACGCCGGAGGATAGCCCACATCGCGGGCGCGTGATGCGCGAAGGCGCCCGGCTGGCGCTCCTGCGCGGTGACATCGACACCGCCGAAGCGCGCGCCTGGGACGCCGTGCGCGTTTCAGCGCAAGAGGCGGAAACCTGGGCGCTCGTTGGTGTGATTTTGGCGCGACAAGGGGAGCCGCAAGTGGCCGAAGCGGCGTTGCACATGGCCGAAACGTTAGACCCCGGACTGTCACCCGATGTGTTTGCCGACCGCTGGCGCGCCGCCCGGCAGGCCGGCGATGGCAATATGATGACGGCGCTCGCGCAGACGTACAGTAGCCACGAACCGGAAAACCCCCTGGGGTTCTACTACCGGGCCGCTGCTATGCTCGCTTCCAGGGAGAGCGAGCCTGCCCTGTACCACCTGCTCATCCAATTGCGCGCCGAACCGGACAGCGCCGCAGTGCTCTGGTATGCGCTCGGCGAAGCCTACCTTGCAGAACACGCTTACAATGAGGCCCTGATCGTTTTCGCCGTCGCTGAAGAGCGATTCAAAGCCGGCGACCTCAGCCTCTACCTCGCCAGCGATGATCCACTGCGCGATCTCAACATCAATCGCGGGCGTGCCCTGCTGGGCCTCAGCGATCCCCAGCAGTGTGCCCAGGCCGAGACGCTACTAGCGCGTTGGAAAGCGCCCGCCGACATCATCGAACGAGCGCGTCTCTGCCAGACTCCCACCCCCACGCTCACACCCTGGATTCCACCCCAAACGCCACTCTACACAGGGCCATAACAAAAAGTCCAAAGCCAGCACGACTTTGGACTTTCCACCCTCGACTTCAGACCACACAACTACACAACCACACGTGACTACACGACTACACAACTGCACAAGACTACGCGACTACGCGACTACACAACCACGCGACTACGCAACTACGCGACTACGTGACTACACGACTACATGACTACACGACTACATGACTACACGACTAAATCACAAACGCCCCACCCTTATACAGCAATTCCCCATCGGCCCAGATTTCCCCACCGTCGCGCATGTCGCAGATCATGTCCCAGTGAATGGCGGATTGGTTGTGGCTGCCGGTATCCGGGTAGCCCGCCCCCAACGCCAGGTGGAAACTGCCGCCGATCTTCTCGTCGAAGAGGATGTTCCTGGTGAACTTTTGGATGCCGAAGTTAGTGCCAATCGCAAACTCGCCCAGATAGCGCGAACCCTCGTCGGTATCGAGCATGTGCAGCAGATACGTCTCGTTCTTCTGCGCCGTCGCTTTGACGACTTTACCCGCCTCGAAATATAACTCCACACCTTCAACCTCGCGCCCGCCGTAGATCGCCGGGTAGGTGAAGCGCACCCAACCGTTGGCGCTGTCTTCGACCGGCCCGGTGAACACCTCGCCACTCGGCATGTTGTGATGCCCGTCGGAGTTGATGAAGATGCGATCCTTGACGGACAACGTCAAATCGGCGTTTGGGCCGATGACCTTGACCTGATCGCGCCCTTTGAACCACTGCACGACGCGCTCCTGCTCATCGTGGACACGCTGCCACTCAGCAACCGGGTCTTCGCGGTCACAAAAACACGCGCCGTAGACGAAATCTTCGTAATCGCGCGTGCTCATATCCGCATCCTGCGCCGAGGCTGGTGTGGGAAAGAGCGTGCCGTTCCACTTCAGTTCGCCAGACGCACCGCGTTCCATATAGCGCTGCATTGTCGGACGCATCGCCTGATTCCGCAGGCGCTGGCGGGCAGGATCGATGCCGCTCAATTCACGGGAGTTCTCCAGCGCGCGGATGTTGATCAGCGCCTCAAAATCCTCGTACACCAGCTTGCTGACGGGATCGACAAAAGCCAACTGATCGTCATTCGCCATACGGAAGAAAATCTCATCCAGTCCCGGCAAACGCAAAAAGACCAGCGGATTCCCCCCGCGTTCCAGCACACGCGCGTAGACCTCGCGCACCAAATCTGCCGCTGCGGGGGACGACAGAATCGCCACCCGATCCCCCCGCTGTACGTTCACCGAATACTCCACCAACAAGCGCGCCATACGCGCAATCCGAATGTCCATAAGTCAACCCCAAAATTAAAGATCTCACAAACCGCGATAGGCTTCGCCACGCGGTGCAATCCTAATCACCAAAACCACCAATTGCTCATCCTCAATCGCATAAATCACACGCCAGTCGCCCAAACGAACGCGATACAAGTTTAGATGTCCCACCAACTTCTTCACACCTGCCGGGCGTGGATTTTCGGCCAATTCAGACAACAAGCAGTCAAGCCTTTGCAGTAAACCGCGCGGCAAACGTCGCAGCATCCGTTCTGGTTGATGCGCGAGGACAACTTCCCAGTGCTGCGGTTCACTCATTCAATAAACCTTCAGCTACTAAAGATTCGCGCACAACTGACCAGGATTTGACATCAGACGGATTACATTTATAGGCTCGATATGCATCTACAGCATCCAGTGCGTCACGCAAGTCCTCCAGCTCCTCAATCACCTGATTCCAATAGGTAGGATCAACCAAAACGCCCGCCGCACGATCCTCCTGAGTAAGTACCAAAGGGCCTTCATCCAGCGAAGCGAAAATTTCAGCTTGATGCTGCGTCAGTTCTGATAATGGAACAATTTTCGGTATGATACTCATCGAGTCCTCCAAACTTGTTATAAACTAATGATATGCCAACAAATTGTATCGTCAAGAAAAGACCCGAAAGGTCGGGGAACCCTTTCGGGTCTGCAGGTTGCTTACGCGGTTGCGGCAGCCGCAAACTCGCCGACGCCGTACACCTGCTCCCGCTCGCGGCGGAACTGGCGGGTGTAGAGGTCGTAGTAGTGACCGCGCGCGCGGATCAGCTCGCTGTGCGTGCCCACTTCAACGATGCGACCGGCCTTGAGGACAAGGATGCGGTCGGCACGCTTGATTGTCGAGAGACGGTGCGCGATAACAAAGCTCGTGCGGCCGGCCATCAATGCCTCCATCCCCCGCTGGACGCTCACTTCGGTCAGCGTGTCCACCGAGCTGGTCGCTTCGTCGAGAATGAGGATCGACGGATCGGCCAGCACGGCTCGCGCGATGCTCACCAACTGTTTCTGCCCCACGGAGAGCAGGTTGCCCCCCTCACCGACGTCCTCGTCGTAGCCCTTCTCCATGCCCACGATGAAGTCGTGCGCGTGCGCGATCTTCGCTGCCTCCTCCACCTCTGCGTCGGTGGCGTCCAGCTTGCCGTAGCGGATGTTGTCGCGGATGGTGCCGGAGAACAGGTGCGGCGTCTGCAACACCACGCCGATGCGCGACTGAATCGCGTGCTGCGTGAGCGTCGTATAGTCACGTCCATCGATGCGGATGACGCCCTCCGTCGGCTCGTAGAAGCGGCAAAGCAGGTTGACAATCGTCGTCTTGCCACCGCCCGTCGGTCCGACAATAGCGATGTGCTCGCCGGGGTCTACGTGCAGGTTGAAGTCGGTCAGCACGTCCTTGCCCTCTTCGTAGCGGAAGGTCACCCCCTCGAAGGACACCTCGCCGCGCACATAACCGGGATCGAACGCGCCTTCACGGTCCACCACGTCGGGTTTGGCGTCAATGAGCGAGAAAACCCGTTCCGCCGACGCCACCGACCGCTGCATCTCCGCATAGACACGCGCCAGGTCCTGGATCGGCCACATGATGAACGTCAGATACGACAAGAACGCCTGGATGCCACCCACGGTGATGCCCAGACCGCCCACATTCGCAGCCTGCGCCTGCAGACCGCCGTACCACACCACCGCGCCAATGCCAAGCGCGCCGACGATTTGCACGGCCGGCAGGAACAGCGCCGAGAGCCACGCAGCGCGATAAGCGGCGTGATACATGGCACGTGAGGTATCGCTGAACTCTTCCAGGTTCTTCTTCTCGCGCACGAGCGCCTTGACCACCCGCACGCCGGCGATGCTCTCGTTGTATGCGCCGGTGATCATCGAGTTGAGCTTGCGCACGTCACGGTACTGCACCAGAATGCGCTGGCGGAAGTAGAACGAGACTACGATCATCAGCGGAATGACCCCCGCGACGATGAGCGCCAGCCGCCAGTTGATGATGATCATGAACGTGAGCGACGTGATGATATTGAGTGTGGCCCACGTCACATCCAGGAAGCCCCACGTCACCAGGTCGGCGATACGCCCGGAGTCCGAGGTGACGCGCGACATGATCCAGCCCACCGGCGTCTTGTCAAAGTACGAGAACGAGAGCGCCTGCAGGTGGTTGAAGAGCTGTTTGCGCATATCGTACTGCACACGCTCGCCCAGGACGCCGGCCAGGTAGACAAAGCAGAACACCGTGATCGCCTGGAAGACAGACAGACCGCCGTACCGGATCAGCAGTTGTGTGAGCCGCGCCGTGTCTCTGGCAACGATGCCTTCATCGATAAGCTGCTTGCTCAGGTAGGTGAAGTACGAGTCGGAAACCGAGGTGAGCGCGATCATCACGATAAACCCCAGAATCCAGCGCCAGTACGGCGTCACCTGGCGCATAATCCGCAAGACCACGCGCCCATTCACTTTGGTCGTGAATTCTTCTTCTTCAAACCCATAAGATTGTGCCATTGTTTACCTCATCAGTAATGCGTAAAACGTAAGGCGTAAAACGTAAGGCGTAAAACGTAATTTTGCATCCTTACACCTCTACATCCTTACGTTTTACGTTTTTACGTTTTTACGTTTTATACCAGTACGGCTACTGGCTCATAAGTGAATTCCAGTTCGGCCACTTCGCGCTCCACTTCTTCCGCGACTTCTTCTTCGATGCGCGATTGGATTTCGTAGATGTCGCGGTACAGCCCCGGTTGTTGAATCAGATCGGCATGGGTGCCGGACTGGACAATGCGGCCCTTATCAAGCACCACGATCAGGTCGGCGTTCATCACGGTCTGGATGCGGTGCGCGACGATGAAGGTGGTGCGGCCCGGAATGAGCACGGCCAACGCCTGTTGGATCTGCTCTTCCGTCTCGGTATCCAC
>JAIOAS010000026.1:12667-31032 GCA_019873725.1 Chloroflexota bacterium
GCCCCCTTCTGCTTGTCTTTCTTCTTTTTCTCGTCCTCATCCGGCAAGACTTCCATCGGTTCGTAGGAGAAGCTAACGTGATCGAAGGTCAGTGCGCCGCGAATTTGCGTGTCCGGCGGCACAGACCCGCTTTCGATATCCTCGCGCTCCTGCTCGATGACATCCGCCACACGCCGATAAGACACCAGACCGGTCGAGACCTGCACGATCAGCCGGCCCAGGTTGCGCATCGGCCAGATGATCCACACGAGCATCCCCATCACGGCGATATATGTGCCGACGGTGATTTCGCCGCGCACGGCCATTGTCGCGCTCACCGCCTGCACCAGGATAGTCTGGCCCGCGCAGAGGATGTCGGAGAGCGGCCAGTAGAGCGAGTGCATGATGAGCAGCTTCTTACCCAGACGATAGCGTTCCCAGTTTTCGCGGTCGAACTTGTCGATCTCGTAGGGCTGGCGGGCAAACGCTTTGACGACGCGCACGCCGGTCAGGTTCTCCTGCAACACCGTTGAAAGTTTCGCCTCCTGGTCCTGATAGCGATCATACGCCTTCGAGACACGCCCAAAGAACCAGTACGACATCACGACGATCAGCGGCATCACGACGACGGACAACAACCCGATCTTCGTGTTCATCCGCAGCAGCATGGTGAAGTTGACGACGAACAGCGCCACGATCCGCCCAATGCCCAACGCCTGATCGGCGTAGAAGCGGCGTATTGCGTCCACATCGGAGGTGGAACGCTGGATCAACTCGCCGGTCTTGGCGTAGTCGTGGAAGGCGAACGGCAGCCGCTGCATGTGATCGTAGAGATAATCGCGCAGCCGCAGGGCGATCCCTTCCGCCGTCTCCGCCGACCAGATGCCGC
The DNA here is from genome assembly GCA_019873725.1 of Chloroflexota bacterium. GTDB lineage: Bacteria > Chloroflexota > Anaerolineae > B4-G1 > SLSP01 > DSWT01. Next base: position 13,536 of record JAIOAS010000026.1, read on the forward strand.
GCAGATAGGCAAACGTCCCTTCCAGGACGGCCAACCCCACAATGGCGAGCGCGAGCCAGGGCAGGTGCTGCAAGTTACGGCCTTCGCCCACTACCGTGTCAATCACGTACTGTACCACACGGTAGTAGTAGACGCGCATAAACGCCCCCAGCACAATGGCGAGCATTGCGCCGAGATACAACAGGCGGAAGCCGGTCAGCACGCGCCACAGCCCCACCAGGCGGTTTTTGTGCACCGCGGATTTCAAATCAAAGGTCAGTTTTCGTAAAAGTTTTGGATTCAAGTCTTGGGACATTCTCTCCACCTAAACACAGCCTTCTGATACCACCAAACTTCACCACGGAGACACCGAGTCCACAGAGTTTTTATAGAATTCTCGCTGTGCTCTCCGTGTCTCTGTGGGCCTATCTCCAGAGACGCAAAAAGCGAGCGGGTGCTCTCTACGCACATCGGGCCACATAAAAACTAGCCCTCCCCAACTTCTTTGGGGCCCGCTCGCCGGTGTTACCGTATTGACCGCGATTTCGCCCCCCCGTTCCACATAAAGGGCGGAACAGGTCGAGGCGCATCACGTGGATGTCGGCCTGTGGAAAACGACGGTCAAAGGGTCATCCCGGCGGCTCGGGGCCTCCTGGCACGGAAGCAACACGGGTCATGAGAACAACCTCCACTTTGGTCATAAAATAAAGCAAGTTAGCCATAACAACCTCCAAGTAACGAAACTGAACGAACGTGTGGACAAAACGAACCGTCCTGTGGACGGGCTGCACAGCATTTGCATCATACCACAGTTAAGAAAACTTACAAACGTACATTGTCAAAACCTTCACAGCCGGTATAATACCTATAACAGCACCAAATTTGCACGCTTATGAGGTGACATAAATGAGTACCAAAATTCTGCCCATCAGTGATTTGCGCCGGCAAGCCAACGAAATCATCAACAGCGTCCGAGAAACCAACGATGCGGTCTATATCACCCAACATGGTCGCCCCGTCGTTGTGCTGGTGGAATACGAACGCTACGAGCAACTGCAACAAGACTTGGAAGACCTGACTGACCGTCTCAGTCTCCAAGCTGCCGCCGCAGAGCCCACACGCCCCTACGCCGACTTTATGGCCGAAATGGGCCTCAGCTATTCCGCCTCAACCTAAACGATGTACACACTGCACCTCACCAATTCCGCCGAAAAAGACCTGCGCAAGCTGCCGCGCCCCATCCTGGAACGGCTAAACGCCAAAATCCTGACCTTGCGCGACGATCCCCGCCCACCCGGCGCAATCCGCTTATCCGGCAATCTGGAAGGCTGGCGCGCGCGCGTTGGCGACTATCGCATCATTTACCAGATAGACGACGCGGCGCAGACCGTGACCATCACCCGCGTCCGGCATCGCCGTGAGGTGTACCGCACCGCCGAACCTCACCCACCATATCCCAACAACGAAGATTAACTATTCCCTATTTAGGACTATACTGTATCAAAACAACTCAGGAGAACACTGCATGACAAAAGCACCGCGCAGCACGCGCCGAACACAACTCTGGATCAGCCTGGGAATGATGCTCCTCTTGCTTTTGTGCATCACCTCTTCGACGTTTGCCACGTTCTACACCGATTTTCTCTGGTTCAAGAGCCTGGATTACACTCAAATCTTCACCACGCGCGTGGCGACTTCCGCCTTACTGGCACTGATTGCCGCCGTCATCGCCGTGGTGTTCTTGCTGTTGAACTGGAGTGTTATCCCCCACCTGATCGCGCCGAAAGAGTCCTTTACGGCAAAACCGGCTATGTTCACCGGACAAGCGCGGAGCGTCAACAATGCGCCGCCGGTCACGTATTCCACCCGTCCGTTACGCGTGTTTTTCACCGTCATAGCCGTCATAGCAGGAGTGATAATCGGCCTGACCTTTGGCGGACAGTGGCGCGCCTTTCTCCTGGCAAACTACGGCGTCCCGTTTGAAGTCGCCGATCCGATCTTTCACCGGGACATCGGATTTTACATTTTCACACTCCCGTGGTTGGAGGCGCTGCTGAGCCGGGCGAAAGTCCTGGTCGCCCTGACATTTATCGGCGTCATAGGGCGCTACGCCATCTTCGGACAGATGAAATCCCGCGCAACGACCGCCCACATGTCGGTCCTCGGCGCGCTATGGTTGGCGCTCATCGGGCTGGGGTGGCTGCTCAACCGCTACGGGCTTCTACAATCCAGCACGGGCGTCGTCTTTGGCGCCGGCTACACCGACATCCACGCGCGTATGCCGCTCTACGTCATTCAGGCCGTGCTTTTCTTCACCGGCGCCGCCATCCTGATCCTCAACACCTTCGTCCGCCGATGGAAACTATTGCTCATCATCGGGATTTCCTGGCTGGCGGTTTCGGCGCTCGGACCGGGCTATCCTGCCGTCATCCAGCAGTTCACCGTCGAACCGAACGAGTTTATGCTCGAAAAGCCCTACATCGAGCACAATATCCGTTACACGCGCTACGCCTACGGGCTGGACAACATCAAAGAACAAACCTACCCGGCGACAGGCACCCTGAAGGCCGGAGACCTTGAAACCAACCGTGACATCTTGAGCAACGTTCGGCTCTGGGACTATCGGCCACTGTTGCGCACATACAGCCAGCTTCAGGAAATCCGCCTCTACTACAGTTTCAACGAAGTGGATGTCGACCGGTACACCATCGACGGGCAACTGCGCCAGGTGATGCTTGCCGCGCGCGAGCTCAACGTCGAGGAGCTGGCGGATCAGGCCAAGACCTGGATCAACCAACACTTGATTTTCACCCACGGCTATGGCCTCACGCTGAACTACGTCAACGAAGTGAGCCGCGAGGGGTTGCCCAACCTGATCGTGCGCGATATTCCGCCGGTCAGCCAGGCCGCCGAATTGCACATCGAACGCCCGCAGATCTACTTCGGTGAATTGACATCCAACTATGTCGTCATCAACGCCAAAGAAGATGAATTCGACTATCCGCAGGGCGACAGCAACGTCTACACGCGCTACACCGGCCCTGATGGCGTGGCGCTGGGCAGTTTCCTGCGGCGCGCGTTGCTCGCCACGCGCTTCGGGAGCACCCAATTGCTCCTCTCGCCGGCGTTGAACAGGAACAGCCGCATCCTCTTCCACCGCACCATCCAGGACCGCGCCCAGACCATCGCGCCCATGCTGTGGTTCGACGAAGACCCCTATCCCGTCATCGCCGAAACCGCCGACGGGGTGACGGGCATTGTGTGGCTGCTCGACGCTTACACCTGGACGGATCACTTCCCCTACTCCGAGCCGGTGGGCGGCGTCAACTACCTCCGCAACAGCGTCAAAGCCGCCGTGGATGCCTACACAGGCGAGATCACGTTTTACCTGATCGATCCCAGCGATCCCATCGCCGCCACCTACGCGCGCATCTTCCCCGACCTTTTCCAACCCGGTGAGGCAATGCCACAAGTCCTGCGCGACCATTGGCGCTACCCCGAAACGCTGTTCCTGTACCAGTCGCGTCTCTATGCCACCTATCACATGCGCGATCCGCAGGTGTTCTACAACCGTGAGGACTTGTGGGACATCCCGCAAGAACTCGTCGAGACAGCGCAACAGGCGATGGAGCCATACTACGTCATTATGCGCGTGCCGGAGTCCGACCGCCTGGAGTTCGTGCTCATCCGGCCATACGTGCCCAAGCAGAAGCAGAATATGGTCGCCTGGCTCTACGCCGACTGCGACGGCGACGATTACGGCAGCGTGGGCATCGTCAAGCTCCCGAAAGATCGACTGGTGTACGGGCCGCTGCAGATCGAGGCGCGCGCCGACCAGGACCCGCTGATCTCACAGCAGCTCTCGCTGTGGAACCAGCGCGGCTCGCGGGTGTTACGGGGCAACCTGTTGGTCATTCCGCTCAATGACACTTTCATCTACATCGAACCGCTGTATCTGGAAGCGGAATCGGGCCAATTGCCGGAACTCAAACGCATCATCGTCGCTTACGATGACCGCGTCGCCATGGCTCCGACACTCGATGAAACGCTGTTCCAGGTGGTCAACGGAACCGCGTCGCTCGAAGGCCCCGGCGATGCCGGCTCCGTCCCGAAGCCAGAAGGCGACCTGGAAACGCTCGCCGCCCAGGCCTGGGAACACTACCAGGCTGCTCAAGCGTGCCTGGAAACGGGCGACTGGACGTGCTACGGGCGCGAGCAAGCTGCGCTGGAAGAGATTTTGCGGGCGATGGTCGGGGAAACAGAGTAGAAAAGGTCGTATTATACTAAACGCACGCTAAAAATTCACCACAGAGACACAGAGAACACAGAATAAAAAACCCTCCGTGTCCTCTGTGTCTCCGTGGTAAATATGGAAAATTCACTGTGCGGTTAGCATAGTCACCAATTACCAATCACCGATTCCCATCACTATATCATCACAGGAGGCTATCGTTATGGATTTACTACAAGTTCGCAACGGAAAAATTGTCAATAAACAAGGCCAGGAGGTACGACTGCGTGGCACATGCGTTGGCGGCTGGATGAATATGGAGAACTTCATCAACGGCTACCCCGGCTCGGAGCACGCGCTGCGCGCCACTATGGCCGCGACCATCGGAGAGAGCAAGGCGCACTTCTTCTTTGAGCGCCTGCTCGATTATTTCCTCTCCGAGGACGACATCGCTTTTATGAAAGCACAGGGCGCGACGGTGGTGCGGCTGTCGGTCAACTACCGCCACTTCGAGAATGACGCCCGACCGTTCAAGTATCTCGAAAGCGGCTTCGGGCGATTGGAGCAGGCCGTCGGCTGGTGCGCCAAACACGGCCTCTACGCCATCATCGATATGCACGCCGTCCAGGGCAACCAGAATACCGACTGGCACTCCGACAACGCGACCCGTCACGCGCTCTTCTGGCAACATCCGCACTTCCAGGAGCGTTGGGTGGCGCTGTGGGAGGTGTTGGCAGAACGCTTCAAGGGGAACGCCGCCGTCGCCGGCTACAACGTGATGAACGAGCCGGCCAGCGCCAACCCACGCGGGCGGCTGATCGGCATGGGCGAGCCGCAGTGGGACCTGATCAATGCGCTCAACCGGCGCATCGTCAACGCCATCCGCGCTGTCGATCCCGACCACATCATCATCCTGGAGGGCGACAACTACTCCAGCCGTTTCGCCGGATTCGACGCGCCGTTCGCCGACAATCTGCTTTACAGCAGCCACAACTACACCCGTCCCGGTTTCGGCCCCGGCCCCTACCCCACCGCGGAATTCAACCGCGCGTGGCAAGAAGCCAACCTCCTCGCGCACGAAGGCACGCAGTTTATGCAGAAGTACAACGTTCCGCTGTGGGCGGGTGAATTCGGCAGCCCGTACAACGGGTCCGCCGCCGAAGTCCCCGACCGGATGCGCGCGCTGGATGACCAGATCAGCGTCTTCGAGCAGTACGGCATCCACTGGACTACCTGGACGTATAAGGATGTCGGCGTGATGGGTTGGGTATACTTGAACCCGGAATCCGAGTATATGCAACGCATCAAGCACAGCCTGGAAACCAAAATCCTCCTCAACAGCGACTTCTGGATGGGCTGGCTGCCGAGTACGCCGGCGAAAGAGATTGTGCACACCCTGGCGCATGAAATCGTCGAGACCGTGGGCGACGAGGACATCACCGTAAGCGGCATTGAGCGTTATCTCACCCAGGCGACGATGGCGACTTACATCGGCGCGCTGCTGCAAATCCCCTACGCCAAGCTCTTCAAGGGGCTATCGGAGGCGGAACTCGACCGCATTTTGCAATCGTTCGCCTTCAAAAACTGCATCGTCCACCCGGAATTGGATGCCGTGATGACCAAACACATGAGAACACAAGAGTAATCAACAAACGCTGACAATACAAACCACGAATCCTCACGAATTTCCACTAATTTTCATTTCCATTCGTGAGGATTCGTGAAGATTCGTGGTAAATCTTAACGAGGTGACCGATTATGAAAATCGAACAATTGCCCGGTTTCGAGATCTATGGGCGATCCGCAGTCGATCACGAAGGCGCGACCTACTGCCTGGCGCGCCGCGCAACCGACAGCGCGCGGTACCTGATCGTCATGGGCGACGCGCGCACTTTGGCGGCCTTCTCCGGCGCACCGTACCGGAACGCGCTGCTCTGCCCGCTGACGTCCTCGAACGCCGCCGCGCTGCGCGAAAGGCTGCCGTGGCTCAACCCCACCCCGCTCGGCTTGCGCACCTCGGCGGGCTTCGGTGACCGGCTCGGCGTCGCCACGCCGGGACACGTTTTGGCGGCGGAACGTTACCCCGCCATCGCGCCGATCTTCGCGCAGCAGTCGGTGCGCGAGAACGCCCGCACGGGGCGCACGCCGCAGCAGGTGATGGACGATGCGATGTGGGGCCTCTTCCAAATGGACTGGCGCGCGCCGTGGGGGGCAGACGCCGATCACCTCAAGACGCCCGCGGACGCCGACACCTTCATCGACGCCGGTTTCACCTTCTTCACTATCGATCCCGGCGACCACGTCGACAACGCCGCACACACCGCCTCACCGGACGTCGTGTCGGCTAAATTCGCGGCGCTGCCCTGGGACGCGCTGGATGACACACCAGAAGCGCTGTGCACTCGCTACTGCCGGCAGACCTTCGCCGTCGGTGAGTTCACCGTCGGTGACTTCACCCTCGCCTTCGATCAAGCAACGCTGGAACGGGCCGCCGCCAAATACGGGCGTGCCCTGGCTCACACCGCCCGGATGTACCGCCACATTGCCGCGCGCATGGGGAACCGCCCCTTCGATCTCGAAGTCTCGGTGGATGAGACGGAAACGCCCACCTCGCCGGAGGAACACCTCTTCGTCGCGTTCGAGCTGCGGCGGCTGGGCGTGCAATGGGTGAGCCTGGCGCCGCGCTTTGTCGGGCGCTTCGAGAAGGGCGTGGACTACATCGGCGACATCCCTACCTTCACCGACGCCTTCGCCCGCCACGCTGCCGTCGCGCGGACCGTCGGGCCGTATAAGCTCAGCCTGCACTCCGGCTCGGACAAGTTCTCCATCTACGGGATCGCCGCCCGGCTGACGAACGGGTTGGTGCATCTCAAGACCGCCGGCACCAGCTACCTGGAGGCGCTGCGAACCGTGGCTCAGGTCGCGCCGGACTTTTTCCGCGAAGTCTGTGCCTTCTGCATTGGGCGCTACGAGACCGACCGGGCGACCTATCACGTCTCCGCGCAACCGGCGAAGGTGCCCGCCCCGGAGACGTTGACCGATGCGGAGTTGCCCGGTCTGCTGGATCAGTTCGACGCGCGGCAAGTGCTGCACGTGACCTTCGGCTCAGTGCTGGACACGTACCGCGACCAACTGATGACGTTGCTCGACAAGCACGCCGCCGTCTACGAGACAGTGCTCGACCGGCATTTCCAGCGCCATCTCGCATCGTTCGCGTCAACGGATTGAACGGATTTCAACGGATTTTCAAGTAAATTCCGTGACCCCCCGTGTCTCCGTGGTGAAATCTTAGTTTTTTGAGTAAACTCGTGGTTAGGAGACAAAATTATGCCTGATACCAAATGGACTCTATCTGCGGACCGCTTTTTCGACCCCGATCCGGCACAGCGGGCGGTGGCGCGGGAGTTGTACGCGACGGTGGCCGACCTGCCGCTGGTCTGCCCGCACGGGCACGTGAATCCGCGCCTGTTCGTGGATGAGAACGCCAGCTTCGGCAGCCCGGCGGATTTGCTCATCATCCCCGATCACTACGTATTCCGCATGCTATACTCGCAGGGCGTTCCGCTGGAAGCGTTGGGCGTCCCCCGCACCGACGGCGGCCCTGTGGAGCAGGATCATCGTAAAATCTGGCAGACCTTCGCCGAGCACTTTCACCTGTTTCGCGGCACACCGAGCGGGATATGGCTACAACAAGAACTCATCGAAGTCTTTGGCGTGGAAGAAAAGCTGTGCGGCGAGAACGCGCAAGCCATCTACGACCACATCGCCGCGCAACTGGCGTCCCCGGCCTTTTCGCCGCGCCGGATGTTCGAGCGCTTCAACATCGAAGTGCTCTGCACCACCGACGCCGCCAGCGACAGTTTGCAAGACCACCAGGCCATCCGGGACTCCGACTGGTCGGGCGTGGTGCTGCCGACCTTCCGTCCCGACGCCGTGGTGAACTTAGATACGCCCAACTGGCGCGCCCACGTGGACGCGCTCGGCGCCGCCGTCGGGTTCGAGGTTGATAGCTACTCCGCGCTGATCCGGGCGTTGGAAGCCCGCCGCGCGTTCTTCGTCGAGATGGGCGCGCGCGCCACCGATCACGCTGCACTGACGGCCTATACAGGCGAACTGATGCCCCACGAGGCCGATGCCATCTTCCGGCGGGCGCTCAAGGGCGCGGCCACCGCCGAGGATGCCACGCGCTTCACCGGTCACATGCTGATGGAAATGGCGCGCATGAGCATCGAGGACGGGCTGGTGATGCAGCTTCACGTCGGCTCGTTCCGCAATCACAACCGCGCCATCTTCGAGCGCTTCGGTCCGGACAAGGGCTGCGATATCCCCACCGCCTCGGAGTTCACACATAACCTGCGCCCGCTGCTGGCGAAATACGGCAACGATCCGCGGCTCACGCTGATCCTCTTCACCCTCGACGAGGACACCTACTCCCGCGAGCTGGCGACGCTGGCCGGGCACTATCCCGCGCTCAAGCTGGGGCCGCCGTGGTGGTTCCACGACAGTCTGGCCGGGATGCGCCGCTACTTCGACCGAATCATGGAGACTGCCGGCCTGTACAACACGACCGGTTTCAACGACGACACGCGCGCCTTCCCCTCCATTCCGGCCCGGCACGACGTCTGGCGGCGCGCCGGCGCCAACTGGGTCGCCGGCCTGGTCGTGCGGCACATCGTCGATATGGATGACGCGCGTGAGATGGTTCTCGATCTGGCGTACCGGCTGGCAAAGCGGGCGTATAAGCTGTAGACGGGATAGAATGGTACCCGGATTTTTGAGATAAAACAAGGAGACTGTTATGGACACGAACTATTTGAACAAACTCTTCGGCCTGGAAGGCAAAGTCGCCGTCGTGACGGGCGGCGGCGGGGTGTTGTGCGGGGCGATGAGCCTGGCATTGGGGCGCGTCGGCGTCAAAGTGGCCGTGCTCGATCTGTTCGTCGAGGCAGCGCAGCGCGTGGCAGAGCAAATTGTCGCCGAGGGCGGGGAAGCCATCGCGGTGCAGTGCAATGTGCTGGATAAGCCGAGCATCGAGGCGGCGGCGCAGGCGGTGCTGGCAGCGTTCGGCAAGGTGGATATCCTCATCAACGGCGCGGGGGGCAACAAGCCGCAGGCCAGCACCAGCGCGACAACCTCGTTCTTCGATCTGCCGGCCGACGCGGTGCAGTGGGTGTTCAACCTCAACTTCATCGGCTCGCTGCTGCCCAGCCAGGTCTTCGGCAAGCTGATGGCGGAGCAGAAGCGCGGCGTCATCCTCAACATCTCGTCGATGAACGCCTTCCGCCCGCTCACCCGCATCCCCGCCTACTCTGGGGCCAAAGCTGCCATCAGCAACTTCACCCAATGGCTGGCCGTCCACATGAATCAAGAGTATTCGCCGGATATCCGCGTGAACGCCCTCGCGCCGGGCTTCTTCCTCACCGAGCAGAACCGCTTCCTGCTCACCGAGAAGGACACGGGCGAACTCACCGCGCGCGGCAAGGCCATCATCGCCCACACGCCGATGGGCCGCTTCGGGGTGCCGGAGGACTTGATCAGCACCATGCTGTGGCTGCTCTCCGACGGGGCCAGCTTTGTGACGGGCGTCGTCGTGCCAGTGGATGGGGGGTTCAACGCCTTTAGTGGCGTGTAAACGCGGCAAACAACGCCACATCATCCTTCGTCTGGTCGAAAAGCCCTCGGACGCAGGTAAACGCAGATGAATGTCGATCCCGAAACATCGATCGAGATTCAGTAGATCCAAAAATGTTCCCGTTCTGGTCTGGATCTGGTGATCCAGACCAAGCAAAAGTAGATCTACTGAGATTCACCGGCGAAAATCTGCGTCCGAATTTTTTATTTAGTCTCCCTTAGCGGGAACTCCAGAGTTCCCACACCTAAGTTAGGATAAAGCAAGTTGTGAGAGGAGGTCACGATGGACGTTGTCCTTTCCGGCTCAAATCGACTAGAAGAGACCAAGCGTATCACACGCATCTTGCAGCTTGTAGAGATGATCGCTGCCGCGCCACACCGTTATCTGCGGCGCGATCTGGCCGCGCGTTTCGAGGTGAGTGAGCGCATGATCCAGAAAGACCTGGAGATCATCCGCCATGGGTTATTACTGCCCTTGATCCACGATGCCGACGGCTATGCTTTCGAGACGATGCCGCGCCTGCCGGCGCTCCAATACACGTTTTCTGAGGGATTGGCGCTGTTGCTGGCGGTGCAAGCAGCACAGCAAGTTTCAGGCATTGGATCGGCAGAGCTGGCCGCCGCAGTCGCGCGCCTCGAAGCTTTGTTTCCCGCTGAGTTTACGCCGTTGCTGCGGCAATACGGTCAACGCCAACCGGTAACAGCACAAGGCGAACACCGGCAACAGATGCTCACATTGCTCAACCGGGCATTGGTCGAAAGGCGCAAAGTACGGATGACTTACGCGACGCGCTCGCGGGGCGGAAAACTTGGCGAGCGCGTAGTGCGACCCTATACGCTCCATCCGTATGTGCGTTCCTGGCAGTTGATCGCGTACTGTGAGCGGCGAGACGCGGTATTGATGTTCAAGGTAGATCGCATCCACTCCGCTACTTTGTTAGACGAGCGCTACACGATTCCGGACGATTTTGACGTGGATGCCTACATCGGCGACACGTGGGGATTACTGCGGGGCGAGGGCGGCATGCCGGTGGAGGTCGTGTTGCGTTTTACGGCGGATACAGGCCAGCGCGTGGCCGAGGAACGCTGGCACGCCAGTCAGCAAGCGGAAATACAACCTGATGGCAGTGTATTATTTCGGCTGCACATTGCGGTAACGCCAGAATTTGTGAGTTGGGTGCTACATTACGGCAGCCAGGTGGAGGTGCTCGCACCGAAGAGTCTGCGGCAGCGGGTGGCAGAGGAACATCGGCGGGCGGCGGAGGTGAATGCGGCAGATGGAGAATGAGTGGGGAATAGCGCAACGTGCGAATTAAATGTACAATGGATTGCAAGATTTTGGTAAAAGGAGGTGCAAATGCTGAAATATACAGGGCATCCGTTGGTAGATGTGGGCGTAGCGACGATCACGGCGTTTGCCGGGAAGCGGGAACCAGAACAGGTGACGGAAACGGATTTGGATAGTATTGCTGATTACATTGAGCAGGAATATGTCCGGCAGCCGTTGATTTCCTTTTTGACCGTTGCCTTCCCCAATTCGGGGTTCACACAACCGGCTTACAACAAACAACCAGAGAAACGGCAGGTTTACGCCGGGCGCGTGTTGCGGGCTTATCGTGCGGACACAGAAGTATTAGAAGAAACCTGTGTCTTCACCGGTGAGCCCGCGGCGGCGGTGTCTTTCGATGTAAAAGGCGAGCTAGAACCAGGACGTGCTTTTCGGCAACACATCCCCTTGCTCACGGGTGAGGGTTTTATCAACTTTCACCCGTATGGCGACGCCGGGATACCGGTTTCGGGAAAGGCGTTGTTGGCGATTCAAGCATTTCCATTGGGTTGCGCCAAATGTAAGGGGCGATTACTAGCAGTCCATTCCGATAACTCGGAACTGACCCGGCATTTTGCAGCAGAATTTTTGCAGGAAAACCGCCGGGCAGTACAACTGGCGCAAGAATCCGGTAGTAGCAAGTTGCCAGAAACGAAATACGCGCATCGCACTTTGCTTATTGACGTGTTGCTAAAAGCACATCAGTTGCAAAGCGAGGCGCGTAAGGACGAAGCGCTTTTTTCTCTCACGGCGTACCATTTGACTAACAGTGGGCAAAGCCCTGATTTGGATATCTACCACTTGCCGATGCAAACAATAGGTTTCCTTCGTGAAATGTATAGTGATCATTACCGGCATCACTGGGAGCCTCTCGTGCGCCGAGCTTGGGAAGTAGCCGCCAAAGGGCAAAAGAGCACTGAGGACTTTGAGCCAAGCAAGAACTGGTTGTACGAAGACTTGTTTGACCTGCCCAAAAACGCCGCGAGGTTTATCCGCACTTACTTTCTGCGTGTGGCGTTGCGATATGCACAGGGGAAAAGCGGAACCGACCCGCGGACAGGATATTCACTACACAATGAAGCCAATCTGGTTTCATGGTCTATCACCGATTGTTTCTTAAGGAGGATTCTGAATATGGAAAGAGAACGAGTAGAGCAAATTCGGCAATTGGGGGATGCGCTGGCTGATTATGTCGGTGGACAGAATGACCGGCGTTTCTTCCGCGACTTCTTCACGGCATCACGATATGACTATTTCCGTACAGCTTTGATCAAGGCCAATACAGCCCATGTACGGCGCGGCAATCCCCCTTTCCTCACGCTTGACCCATACATTGCCGTTTTCGAAGAAGGCGATGGCGTAGCACAAACGGATTGGCGGTTGGCGCGTGACCTCGTATTGATTCGCATGGTCGAGCAACTGTATCAAAAAGGATGGTTCCAGAGCAACCTGGATGCGTTGCCGGAAACATCCGAAGAAAACGAAGAAGAACTTTAACTCACATCACAAGATTTAGGAGGATAACATCATGGCTTTCGTAACTGGTTTGTTGTTGATTGATGCACCGGCTTCAGCACTGAACAATTTGGGAAGCATCCCCGGCGCGCGCACCGATAACACGGTAGGCGTCAAAATGATCCGTGCCAAAGATGGCGTTTATCCCTACGTCTCGGCGCAGGCATTCCGCTATTGGCTGCGTGCCACGTTGGAAAGCGGCGCATGGGATTGGCAATCCGCGCCTATTTACCGCGAGAAAAAGGTTGCGTATACGGATGCCAACCCTATCTTGTATTGGGATGATGATCTGTTGGGCTATATGCGCGCACCTTCCAAGAAAACCGACGCCGTTGAAGCACGTGCGGCGGATGAGTCCCGGGCAGCGGAGACACCGACAACGGATACGATTACCCGCGTCTCGCCTTTCCGTGTGAGCACATTGGTCTCTATTGCGCCGGCCAACCCAACCGACGACTTTGGCGTCATGTCGCGGCATGAGGGCGATCCGGTGCCACACGAGCATCAGTTCTACCGCACTACACTCAAAGGGTTATACTCCCTGGACCTCCATGCCAGCGGCACATTCTCCTACCGCCAGAAGACCGGTTTTCGCAATCTTGATGATACCCGCATCGAACTGGCAAAAGAAAAGGGGTTGGAACACCTGGAAGCAGAAAAGTCTTACCGGCTTCCTCAGGCCGAACGATTGGCGCGGGTCTGCACGCTCTTCGAGGGACTGGCGCATCTGGAAGGTGGTGCAAAGCAAACGCTGCACTATACGGATGTAACGCCGGTATTGGTAGTACTGGCTGTCACCAAAGGCGGCAACCACATCTTCGGCCATATTGTGGGGGCAACCGGGCGCGGTCTGCCGGAGTTCAAAATTGACGCACTGCGCGAAGCGTTAACCGTTTTCCAAGATGATGTGCTTTCGCGGGTGTACGTAGGCTGGGTCTCCGGTTATCTGGATGACGAACGCGCCAAACTGGAAACGGCTTTGCAAACGGACGGCGCGTTGGCTGAGTTTGCGCCTCGGATTCACGTCGCGCATCCGCGCGAAGTATACCAAGAACTCGTTGCGGATTTACAAGCTCATCCAGAGTGGTTGGATTAGCCGGAAGGAGGATGTCATGCGCGTGCTTAAGGTGGTAGCGGAGGGACTAACCACGTCCTTCCGTTACCCACACTTTATGCAACAAATTCATCCGAGTTATCAGATGCCGCCGCCGGCAACGATCTACGGGCATATCGCCAGTGCCCTGGGCGAGTGGTTTGATCCGGACGGCGTACAGTTTGCCTATCACTTCACGCATCAGGGTAGCGTGCAGGATATGGAACACATCATTCTGTTGAGCGCAGTGTCCGGGAAATTTCCCGATACGAGTGTCTCTAAAGTTCTGGAAGGCAACGTCAACCCTTTCCAACGCGAGTTGTTATTTCAACCCCGCCTGACCTTGTATCTTAACCGACCCGAATGGGAAAGTGCTTTTCATAGCCCGCGTTACGCAGTGGTTTTGGGGCGTTCACAGGATTTGTTCTCGTACACACGCGTAGAAGTGGTGGACTTGCAACCAGCAGAACGGGCCTACTTCGAGCACACCTTGCTACCGCACAGTATGGCGACGCGCGTCGGGCGTGGGGTAACAGTGTTAATGCCACGTTATCTGGACAATACCCGCAACCGTGCTCCCACCTTCAGTCGTTATGTGATTCTGCAGGAACGAGTCTATAGCGATAAATTCTATACATTTGGGGCAACAGAGCCATCCACATATTGGACGGATCCGAGCGCGCCGGTGTATGAAAATGCAGCGTTAGGGCTGGTCTTTCACAGTTTTACAGGAGCTGATGGTGAGACCCTCGTGTTGGCCTGATGCTATGGAGGAAATGCTCTGGGCGAAGAGCAAAGAGCGCGGTGCGGGAAAACGCCCGGAGAGCCTGGCGCGCCACACCTGGGATGTGTTGCAACGCCTGGCCGAGTTCATCGCGCTCCGTCCAAACCTGCCACAGGCATTGGCGATGCCACGCCTGTGGCAGGCGCTTTTCTGGGCCGCTTTCCTGCATGATTTTGGTAAAGCGGCCAGCGGATTCCAAGCGCGGCTACGAGGCGGTGACAAATGGCCGTATCGCCACGAAGTACTCTCACTGGCATTTGTGGACTGGGTCGCGGCGGATTTCACGACAGAAGAGTTGGCCTGGTTGGTGGCCACAATTGTCTCGCATCACAAAGATGCTGAGGAAATCGAATCGCGTTATGCTGAGCCAGAAGAAAATGAAGAAGATTGGTTGGACAGCCTACTCATCCAGATTGAACCGGAGGCACTTGAAGCATTGTGGCACTGGTTGGATGCCTGCGCCGCCGGTTGGATTGTAGACTTGGGTTTGGATAAAATGGGGGTCACCGCGCCAGCTTTACCCGATTTAGGAACAGCGATAGCGCAGGTACAGCAGCAGGGTGTCGCGCGTATCCGGCATTGGCTCAAGGTCTACCGGCGCTTTGTGCGCCGACTCAAGGACAACGCGCAACAGACAGAAATCGTCGGCGCATTAACATTGCGCGGGTATCTTATCCAGGCGGATCATAGCGCCTCGGCGCACGCCGGGACGCTGCCGAAAGTGAGTTTTGAAGCCAACACGATCTTGCAAAGTATGCGCGGCGCACCTTACGCCCATCAAAGCACCGCCGGACAAACAAGCGGTTCAGCTTTATTGATCGCGCCAACAGGCAGCGGCAAGACTGAGGCCGCGTTGCTATGGGCTGCATATCAGGCTGATAACAGCGCGCAGATTCCACGCCTGTTCTATACGCTACCTTACCAGGCCAGTATGAATGCAATGAAGCTACGACTGGGAGAAACTTTTGGCAAAGAGAATGTAGGCTTACAGCATGGGCGCAGTTTACTGTCTCTCTACCGGATGTTGTTAGAACAAGAAGATTATACACCCCAGACAGCAGCCTGGCAATCGAAATGGGCGCGCAATCTGGCGGAGTTAAATTATCCACCGATTCGAGTCTTCAGCCCCTATCAAATGCTCAAGGGAATGTACCGGCTCAGAGGCTACGAGGCGCTCCTGGCCGATTATCACAGCGCAGCATTTATCTTCGATGAAATCCACGCCTACGAAGTGAAGCGGCTTGCGATGATTCTTAAAACAATAGCCTATCTCTCCCAAGCCTTCAATGCGCGTTTTTTTGTGATGTCGGCTACATTTCCTACGTTGGTCAAAACCCGGTTACAGGAAGCCTTGGGGATGCCAGTAGAAATCACGGCGACGGATGATTTGTTTGCCGCGTTTTGCCGTCACCGGCTGGTATTGCTGGATGGGGAAATTGTAGACCCGAATGCACTGGAACGAATCACTCAAGACGCATTGAGCGGTAAATCAGTGTTAGTGGTATGCAACCTGGTGGATCGCGCCCAAACAGTCTACCGACAATTACAAATGCGCCTGACTCCGGCGAACATTCCGGTTGAATTGCTGCATGGGCGTTTCAATATGCGTGACCGTTCGGCAAAAGAGCAATTCGTGCGTGATGCAGCAGGTTCAACCAGTGCCGCAAGACGCGCACTGGTATTGGTAGCTACTCAAGTCGTGGAAGTGAGTCTGGACATAGACATTGACACCCTTTACTCTGATCCTGCGCCGCTAGAAGCGCTGGTGCAACGTTTCGGGCGCATCAATCGGCGACGGCAACAAGCCGACCTGGCACCGGTGCATGTCTATCGTCAACCGTCAGATGGACAAACTATCTACGATACGCTGTTAGTACAGCGTACATTGGAAATCCTGGAACGCGAAAACGGGCACGCTATTGATGAAGCGGCTATCGGACGATGGTTGGACGAAATCTATAGCGGCGAAGTTGCCACGCAATGGCAAAAGCAGTATCGCCGCTCTGCCGCCGAGTTCGAGGCGACTTGCATTCAAACGCTACAACCATTCGCGGCTGACCATAAGTTAGAGGAAGAATTTTACAAAGCCTTCGATAGCATCGAAGTGTTACCACAAAGTTTGATAGAAACTTATCAACAAGTACATGAAGAACAACCCTTTCTGGCTGAAGAACTGTTGGTCTCGATCAGTTGGCGGCGTTACTATGCGTTGAAAAATAAGCAATTGTTGTTAGCGAAGACGGATGAATTGCCGCCGGTTGTGAGAGCAACTTATAATTCGGAAATAGGATTGGTCTTTGAAACTTCCTGACCAGGCGCGGCGGGTGAGTCCACACGTCCCTCCGACTCGCCCAACGCCCCACCCGCTGCGAGGACAAAGGGCAGGTTCGGGGCATCGAAGCTGAGGCCGGGCGCGGGACGGCAGTTGTGTTTGATGTCCGGCAGATCATGATGTTTATGGTATGGTATTAGGACGGTAAACAGAGAAATGGATTGGAGGAGACCATGCACCACTTCACCGCCCACCGCCTGCGCTTCTTCGCCGAAGCGCACGATATTGTTGAACTAAACGAGCATCAAGGCTCGGCCATTCGGGGCGCGCTGTTCCACGCACTGCGCCGGAAGTTCTGCGCGTTCGCCCGCCAGGCCGAGGCGACGTGTGAGACGTGTGCCCTGGCGCAGTCGTGCCCGGTCGCCACGCTGGTCAGCACGCTCGATCCGCAACACGCGCGCGGGCAGGATCGACCCCGCCCCTTTACGGTGCAACCGCCGGTCATCAACGGCGAATGGCAAATGGCACATCGCACAGCGCCAATGACCATGGGGCATTTCTGGGAACGGGACGACGGATCGGGGGTGTTCCGCTATGAGCCGGGGGAGCCGTTCAGTTTCGGGCTGACGTTGTACGCCGGGGCGATGCAGTTGTTCCCGTATGTG
>JAIOAS010000027.1:0-11790 GCA_019873725.1 Chloroflexota bacterium
GATTTTTACATCATCTTGTGCTCTCTCGATTCTGGCGGCTTGCCTGACAGACGGCAAAAAAAGAACACATTCTGCGTTAAGAAAGTTCATGGAGAGTCAGAATAAAATGGTTTGAGGCGCACCCCAACCATTCTAGTTTGTCACATCGATTTGCTTAGTCAGTACCGGATTTTCTGTTAATTACATTTCACCATTCAAATTCATAACAAGAAGGAGGAACCCTATGAAGCAGCCTGTCTTGCGAAGGCATCGGCATTGGTATGGTATCGTTACCACAATTTTGTTGATAACGATGCTCGTGACCGCCTGTAAAACCCCAACGGTACCCGCTACCGAAGTGCCACAGGCGACAGAGAAAGCCGCGGAACCCACAGCCAAGCCCGCGGAACCCACGACCAAGCCCGCGGAACCCACAGCCAAACCCGCTGAACCCACGGCTGAGCCTGCGCCCAAGTACAACGAAGCTCCGCAGTTCAAAGCGATGGTGGAGGCCGGCCAGCTCCCCCCTGTCGAAGAGCGCCTGCCGGTCAATCCCAGAGTCATCGAACCGCTGGACTCCATCGGCGAGTATGGCGGTGTGATGCGCCACCCGCTGCTCGGTTCGTGGTCAGCGCGCTTTTATTCTTTCATGGGCAACGAAAACCTGCTGGTCTGGACGCCCAATTGGGATGGTCTGATCCCCAACGTGGCCGAGTCCTATGAGGTGAATGCGGACTCGACCGAGTTCACCTTCCACCTGCGCAAAGGCATGAAATGGTCCGATGGTGAGCCTTTCACCGCCAATGACATCATGTTCTGGTACAACGACATCATACTCAACGAAGAGCTTACACCGCAGAAGCCAAACTGGCTGACCGTCGGCGGTGAGCTCGCCAAGGTGGAAGCGCCGGACGACTACACCGTCAAATTCTCGTTTGCGGCGCCTTACGGCCTCTTCCTCCAGTGGATTGCCACGCCGAGCGGATCGAACATGATCGAGTATCCGGCCCACTATGTCAAGCAATTCCACGCCAAGTATGTCGAAAAAGAAAAGCTGGACAAGATGGTTGCCGATGCGGGATTCGCCACCTGGGTAGAACTCTTTCAGTCCAAGACCGGCGCGCAGGGCGCCGGCGCAGCCTGGACCAACGTTGACTTGCCGGTGATCTACGCCTGGGTCATCAAAGAACCGGCCGGTGGCAATGTGACGCGCGCTGTATCCGAGCCGAACCCCTACTACTGGAAGGTGGATACTGCCGGCAACCAGTTGCCCTACATCCAGCGCATCGAGTGGGAATTCCTGAGCGATCCAGAATTGCTACTGCTGCGCACGCTGAACGGCGAAGTTGAGTTCATGAACTATTACGCCAACTCTCTCAAGAATAAAGCCGTCCTGTACGAAAACATGGAAAAGGGCGACTATCACTTCTTTGACCAGATCCGTGACCAGGCCTGCACGACCGTGATTCATCTCAACTGGAACACCAAGAACATGGCCTTGCGCGAAGCCTTCCAAAACAAGGATTTCCGCATCGCGCTGTCGATCGCCATCAACCGTCAGGAGATCATCGATACGGTCTTTGTCGGACAGGGCATTCCCTACCAGGCCGCGCCTAAGCCGACCAGCCAATTCTACAACGAAGAACTGGCGACTCAGTACACCGAATATAATGTGGCCAAGGCCAACGAAATCCTGGACGGCCTGTACCCCGAAAAGAACGCCGATGGCGTTCGTCTGTTGCCGAATGGACAACCGATCAAGTTCGACTTGATCGTTGACGCCACCCGTATGCCGGACTGGATCGATGTCCTGGAACTGGTGGACATCTACTGGGATGCGGTGGGCGTTGACATGACCGTCCAGGGCATCAGCGGCGAGTTGCTCGACGAGCGGCGTAGGGCCAATGACTATGATGCCACTGCCGGTTGGAGCGACGGCGGCCTGGCGACCCTACTGAATCCGCAGCACTTCCTCTTCCCCTTGGGCTGGGGCAGCACGTTTGCGCCGGCGTGGGGTGAGTGGTTACAACCGGGCGACTTTGGCGGTGAACCCGAGGAACCTCCGGCCGACGTCAAGAGGCAGAAGGAGTTGTACGACCAGATCAAGGCTACGGCTGATCTCGATAAGCAGGTCGAACTGATGAACGAGATCATTGACATCGCCATTGACCGGTTCTGGGTAATCGGCATCAGCCTGGATACCGGGCAGTTTGGCGTGGTCAAGAACAACTATTTCAACGTACCGCTGGCTATGCCTGAATCCTGGAACTACCCGGACCCCTTCCCGACCAATACCTGCACTTACTGGATTAAGGAGTAAAATATCTTTAGGGTGTTTTCGGTTGGCGGCGTGGTCGCCAACCGAAAACATCACCGTTTTCAAGGCTTTGGCCGAGTCTGTTGGGGTGCAATTCAAACTTGGGCATACGTTCACTACACGGTGATGGATGAGAAACTGGCACGCCCACGTGCTGTTTCGGCGGCGCGTGGGCGTGCACGTAGACTCAGTAGATTCATTTGGCCCGGTCTGGATCGCCCAGACCGGAACGGGAATCTGACGAGCTCCTGGGAGCATTTTTCAATCTACTGAGACTGAATCAGTTATCAAGGAGAAAGCAATGCTGCAATTTGTTGCTCGGCGGATCTTGTATATGATCCCTACCCTGATTATCGTCTCGATCATTTCCTTTATCATCATCCAATTGCCACCCGGTGACTATCTCACCACCGTCGTTACAAACCTGAGAGCAACGGGCGAAACTGTTGACGAGGCGACCCTGGCGGCTATGGAACAACGCTACGGTCTCAACCAGCCAATTTATGTCCAATACTGGAAATGGATCACCGGCATTCTGCTGCGCGGTGACTTTGGGCAGTCTTTCGAGTGGAACCAGCCGGTGAGCGCGCTCATCTGGGGGCGCTTGGGCCTGACCTTTACCATGTCCCTGGCGACCCTCCTTTTCACCTGGGCGGTGGCCTTTCCGGTGGGCATCTTTTCCGCCGTGCGCCAATACTCCATCGGCGACTATATCGCTACATTCATCGGGTATGTCGGCCTGGCCGTCCCCGACTTTTTGCTGGCGCTGATTCTGATGTACGTGGCCTTCAAAGTCTTTAACCAAAGCGTAGGCGGGCTGTTTTCGCCGGATTACGTGGATGCGCCCTGGAGTTGGAGCAAGGTATGGGACCTGCTAAAACATCTCTGGGTACCGGTGCTGATCATCGGTACAGGGGGGACTGCCGGCCTGATTCGCGTGATGCGCGCCAATCTGCTGGATGAGCTCCACAAGCCCTATGTGGTCACCGCACGCGCCAAGGGCATGACCGAGGCCCGCCTTATCCTCAAATATCCGGTGCGGGTGGCCCTCAATCCCTTTGTGAGCACGGTGGGCTGGACTCTGCCGATCCTGGTCTCAGGCTCGGCCGTCGTGTCCATCGTACTCGCCCTACCGACCACCGGCCCCCTGCTGCTGCGTGCCCTGATGTCTCAAGATATGTACCTGGCCGGCAGTTTCATTATGCTGTTGAGCGTGTTGACGGTGATCGGCACGTTTATCTCCGACATCTTGCTGGCCTGGCTCGATCCGCGCATCCGTTTGACCCAATAAAGGTATTTTGCCATGGCCAATTCAGTTCATCCAATGCTCAATGATCGCAAGCAAGTTGAGAGGGAGGCCGGCGGTCCGGCTGTGCCCAACAACTCCAGGTCCACCGAAGAAGCCAGGGTGCTGGTGGCGTCCCAATGGCTGCTTATGTGGCGCAAGTTTCGCAAGCATCGCCTGGCTATGGTGGGTGGCACGATAACCATCGTGGTCTATCTGGTGGTGCTGTTTGCCGAGTTCCTGGCGCCCTTCCCAAGCAACGCCTTTAGCTCCCAACACACCTATGCCCCCCCACAACCGCTACACCTGTTCGATCGCACCGCAGAGGGCCTGCGCTTCTCACCCTATGTCAACGGCTACTCGATCACCATCAACCAGGCCGCGTTAAAGCGTGAATTTGTAGTGGACAAAGCGTCGAAGGTCCCGGTACGGCTCTTCGTGCATGGCACGCCTTACAAACTGCTCGGCCTGTTCGACGCCGACCTGCACCTGATCGGCCCGTCCGTATATGACGAGGATCCAACGCGCATCATCATCCCTATGTATCTACTCGGCGCCGATCGTTTAGGGCGAGATGTGCTGAGCCGTACCATCTACGGCACCCGTATCTCGATGACCCTCGGTCTGGTGGGCGTGGCGCTCAGTTTCGTGATTGGGCTTACTTTGGGAGGTGTGTCGGGCTTTTACGGCGGCTGGGTTGATAACACGATTCAGCGGGTGATCGAGCTGTTGCGCTCAATCCCGACCATTCCCTTGTGGATGGGCCTGGCTGCGGCATTGCCTTCCGACTGGACCCCGCTGCAGGTCTTTTTGGGGATCACCATTCTCCTATCACTGATTGGCTGGACAGGGTTGGCGCGGGTGGTACGAGGTCGTTTTCTCGCACTGCGCACCGAGGATTTTATCCTGTCCGCGCGACTGGACGGCAACAGCACAGCACGCACGATCCGGGTCCACATGATCCCGGCCTTTGCCAGCCATATTATCGCTTCCTTGACCCTGGCGATCCCCTCTATGATTCTATCGGAGACCGCCCTCAGTTTCCTGGGACTGGGTCTGCGTCCGCCGATCGTCAGTTGGGGTGTGCTGCTTAAGGAAGCGCAGAATATCCGCGCAGTAGCCACAGCTCCCTGGTTGTTGCTGCCCGGCATCGCCGTGATTATAACTGTACTGGCGCTCAATTTCTTGGGCGATGGGTTGCGGGACGCAGCCGATCCTTACGGTCGGTAGCCGATCCTTACGGTCGCTAACACTGATCAGGACATGAATTGATGAACAAATCAGACCTTCTTCTCGACGTTATCGATCTCAAAACGCAATTCTTCACCGACGACGGCATTGTGCGCGCCGTGGATGGTGTCTCATTTCAAATGAAACGCGGTGAAACGCTCTGCATCGTTGGGGAGAGCGGGTGCGGCAAAACCATTACCGCCCGTTCGATCTTGCAGATTCTTGATTATCCCGGCCGTGTTGTAGATGGACAGATATTCTTTCATCGCGTGCGCCTTGTAGACGGCAAAGAAGTCAGACAGATCATTGATTTGGCTACCCTCAAAACGCGGGGGCCTGAGATTCGAGACATTCGGGGCAAAGACATTGCGATGATTTTTCAAGAGCCGATGACCTCACTCAGCCCCATCCACACCATCGGGAACCAGATCATGGAAGCCATTCGACTTCACCTGCCCGTCTCAAAAAGTGAAGCCAGAGAGCGCGCCATCGAGCTGCTGCGGCGGGTCGGCATCCCAAAGCCCGCCGAGCGTATGGACGCTTACACCTTCCAACTTAGTGGCGGTATGCGCCAACGCGCAATGATCGCCATGGCGTTAAGCTGTGGTCCTAGCCTGCTCATCGCCGATGAACCCACAACGGCCCTGGATGTCACCACGCAAGCACAGATTCTGGATCTGCTGAGAGAATTGAAGGACGACCTGGGGATGAGCATTATGTTGATCACTCATGACCTGGGCGTGGTGGCAGAGATGGCAGATGATGTTGTGGTGATGTACCTGGGTGTAGTGGCAGAACAGGGCAATGTCGTTGATGTGTTCCACGACCCCCGGCACCCCTATACGCAGGCGCTGCTACGGTCAATTCCGAAATATGGACTGCGCACCGCAGGCAAGCGCCTGGATTCAATCCGGGGCATGGTGCCCGACCCCTACAGCCGCCCCACCGGTTGTCCCTATCACCCCCGCTGTGATCGCATGATCCCCGACAAATGTGATCGCATCACCCCGCCAACCATCCAGATCGGCGAAGATAGAGTCGTCAGTTGTCTACTCTACGATGTCCCCGGCCTGCCGACCAGAAGTTACAACGCACCCCAGCCAGCATTATGCGAGGTACGCTAAATGATCAACCAACGACATAATAGTTCAACATCAACATTAACAAATATCGCAACTGAAAGTTCTATGCGCAGCGATGCTATGCTTGAGGTGCAAAACTTGAAAATGCACTTCCCGGTCTATGGCGGCTTCTTTCGGCGCGTCGTGGGGCATGTGAAGGCCGTAGACGGCGTCAACCTCTTCATCTGTCCAGGTGAAACTCTGGGATTAGTCGGCGAAAGCGGGTGCGGCAAAACCACGACAGGCCGCTGCATCATCCGCGCCTACAAGCCGCTGGATGGGCAGATCCTCTACCGGCGCGCAGATGGAAGTGTGGTGGACTTAGCGCCGCTGGATGACCAGAGCCTCCGGCCCTACCACCGCGAGATCCGCCTGATCTTTCAAGACCCCTACTCTTCACTGAACCCGCGCATGCCGGTGGTTGACCTGGTCGGCGAACCGCTGAAAGTCAACAAGATCGCCACCGGCAAGGAACTGGAAGACCGGGTGGCTGAGCTGCTGCGGCGAGTCGGGTTGCGCCCTGAGTATATGAAGCGCTATCCCCACGCCTTCAGCGGCGGTGAGCGCCAGCGCATTGGCATCGCCCGCGCGCTCTCTCTGAATCCACGGCTGGTCATCTGCGACGAGGCGGTTTCGGCGCTCGATGTGTCGGTGCGGGCGCAAATCCTCAATCTGCTGGAGGATTTACAGGCGGAGTTCAATCTGACGTACCTGTTTATCGCGCACGACCTGAGCGTGGTGGAATACATCTGCGACCGGGTGGCGGTAATGTACGTGGGCAAGCTGGTGGAGTTGGCTTCGACCGACGAGCTTTTCGCCCAACCGCAACACCCCTACACCGAAGCGTTGCTTTCTGCCGTGCCGCAGCCCGACCCGTTGATCCGCGATCAAAAACAGCGCATCGTCTTGGGAGGCGAAGTGCCCGATCCCGCCAACCCGCCAAGCGGTTGCTACTTTCATCCGCGCTGCCGCTATAGCGACGGGGCGCGCTGTATGAACGAAACGCCCGCGTTGCGCGAAACCACGCCGCTCCACTTCGTCGCCTGCCACTACGCCGAGAAGCTGAGTCTGCGCGGCGTGATCGCGCCGCGCATCCTCGCTTGATAAATCGGACGCTGATTTTCGCAGATTCGCGCAGATTTCCCGCATAAGAACAGGACACACTTAAAGTGTGTCCTGTTTTTCATGTTTAGAGAGAGGAAGCCGCAACGATTACTATGGCGCCGGCTTGGGTTTGATTGTCACCCACAACCGGTAATCGCGCACCAGGCGATACACCTTGAAGATGAAGTGAATGATGACCACGATCAACGCGACCAGGAAACCGATTTGCAGTCCGCTACCGAGCAAGCCAATCAGCGCCTCTGCGCCTTCCGGGGCGGCAGCCAGTCCAACGCGCAAAGCTTCCGCATTGACGACCGAGGGGCCGCTCAACAGGCGTCCCAGGATGTAGATGTCGAAGCTATGGAACACCAGATCGGCGATGCGCGTGCCGAGTTGCCAGCGGCCTTGCCGCAGCAAGACGACATTCAGAAGGATCGTCAGTCCCCAGCGCACCACGAACAGCGGCAGGTAGAGCGAGAAGAAGGCCGCCGAGAGGAACGAAGGCGTTGTGTGCCAGGTCCCGTCGTAGTACACGCCGCCGATGCGCTGCCCAAAAGCGACAAGTGCCGTCATCAGCAAGGCCAGGACCACGATTTCGGCGATGAGACTGGCGCGCTTGATCTCGTCGCGCGGCTCGATCGCGGGCAGATCGCGCGGGTTCCATTTCTCTTCGGCATCCAGCTTGAATTCCTCGTCGGGGATCACCCGCTCCAGTATGGCGAAGATCAGCGTTGCCGAACCGATGCCGCTCAACAGCACGTTGATAAACGTCGTCCAGGCCTGAAGTAACAGGCTGAGGGCGGAAGGCGCATCAGGCCCCACCGCCGTCACAGCGGTCGACACGACGGCAACCAACAGCCCCGCGCCTCCGATGACGGTGACGACCAGCCGGTACAAATCGTAGAGCTTCGGGCCGATGATGTAGCGCGCTTGCGGGCGATACTTGTCCGCCATCTGCTCCGGCGAGCCGAACTCCGTCAACACGGCGATCTGCTCCTCTTCGGAAAAATCCGCCGTCCGCCCGGTGCGCTCTTCCAGCGCGTCGAGCAACAGCGAGCGCAGTTCCTGCTCCACGTCGGCGCGCGTGCGATCCGGCAGCCGCCGCCCAACTTGATAGACATAACGATTGATCAGTTCCATTTTACTTTTCCTCCTGTTCTTGTGCTAATTCCGCTTGCGAAGGTTGCCCTGCACCTTCGCAAGGGTTCTCAACCCGTAAAAGCCGATGCATGGCTGCGACCATAGATTGCCATTCCTGCGTGAGGGTTTCCAATACCGCTTGCCCCGTGGCGTTGAGTTGATAGTACCGGCGTGGGCGAGATTCGGTCAACGACCATTCGCTTTGCAGCAGCCCTTGCTCTTCCAACCGCCGCAGCAGCGGATAGAGCGTACCCTGGTCGATCTCGACACCGCACTCCGCGAGCCGCTCCTTGAGCGAGTAGCCGTAGGCTTGCTCCCGGAGCTGGCTGAGCACGCTGAGTACCAGCGTCCCCCGTCGCAATTCTGAAATCAGATTTTGTGCAACTTCATTCATAGTGTGTACCTCCTCTCACTGTTGATGATATTATACCATATATCACATAGTATTGTCAAGAGGAAAGTATAGGATTTTACCCATTATTCGGAAAAACTGGTCATGGGGTCAGGTAGACTGAGGATATTTGCGCAAAACTGCCCCCCAGTAGGCACTGAGGGGCAGTCAGATCGAGATACTGCATTGCACAAAAGCAATGAATCAACGTAACGCGGTGAAAACCAACACCTCGCCCCGCGATGTCCGGATTTCAAGCCGATTTTTCACAATACGCCAGTGACGCGCCCAACTCAACGCATCCGTGAAGCGACCTTCCAGACCCCAGTAGGCGTCGTCCGCATTGGGACACGTTTCCTCAACCATCGTCATCATCGGAAAAGCAATCTCGCCGTCGCCGGCCTGATAGTCGCCCTCGAAGTGGCGGCAGCCGGCCAGGCCGCTGTAACGATTTTCGGTGAAAGCCAGGGTGAACAGCAAGGTTTCGTCCAGTGGACTGCCGTCGAACGTCAGCAATTGCCACTCGGTCCCGACCAACGCCGCCGGATCGCCCGTGAACGGTTCCACGCGCGCGTAGACGAGGAGCGTCGCGCCCGATGCGTCCAGCAGTTCCAAGCGGTCATTGTCCAGGCGGAATTTCGCCACGTTCGACAGCGCCGCCATGTAAGCTTGCTCTTGCTCCATCACGCCGTCTTCCAGGCAGGCCATTTCCGTTATGGCGATCTCCCCAAGTTGAAGACCATCACCCTTCACCGTATATGCTCCGCCATAACTGTTGCACCCACTGTAGCCGGTGATTTTTCCATCCTCAAACGTCGCGTTGATCGCCGAAGCCGCCAGCAAGGGCGCGCCGTTGAGCGTCTGCAACGTCCACTCCCCTTCGGGAGATGCGGCGATAACCGCGCCCCTGCCACAAGCGGTCAGCGTCAACGCCCCAGCAAGAAATACGAACATCCAAGTCTTCATTTTCTACCTCACGTTATGCGTAGTCACGGCTCATGAAGGTTAAGAAATTAATCTACCTGAAATCGCCGGGAAAACCGGCTGAAGCCGGTACACACGCGTACACACCGACTTCAGTCGGTAAAACCGCACCGTACAGATTACCGAACTGATTTACGAAACTTCATCGGCCATTTTTTCAAACAACTACGCTTATAACGCTCCTGGTGCAACTTTAGTTCCAATGCCAAACATCTGGAAAGCCAGGCATCGCATCACAGCGCCCACCCCATGACCTTCGCCAGCGCCTCACCGACGGCGTCTGGCAGGCCGTGGGCGACGCCACAACCAAGCAGACTGCCCGTCTTCTCGCGGATCAGGCCGAAGAACAAGCCGCCAAAGACGGTGAAGAGCGCCCACCCCCACGCCAGCGTGTACTGTCCGGCGGCCGGGTTGTAGGTATTGAAGGCGTGGAGCAGCCCAAACAGCAACGCGGCGATGACCAACCCTGGCCCGCATTGCACGCCGAAAAACGTCCACGGGCGGCCAAACGCCTGATTCAGCCGGCTCTGCACGTAGCCGCGCAGGAAAATTTCCTCACCGAAGCCCGAAAAAACGAATTGCCACACCACCGTCGAAACGACGATCAGGGTCAGGCGGCGCATTGCCAGTCCCACCACAATGGGCAGGAGCAGCAGCGCGACCAACGCGATGACATTGCTGCGCGCGGAGGCCAGCGCCTTCTCTTCCGACTGGTGACGCAGTACCCACAACAACACCGCAATCCCCAGAATCTCCGCCAGTGCCACCAGCAACCCACCGGGAAGCATACGATAGTCGAGCTTGAGCAGCATCGTGCCGCCGATCCCCAGCACGTAGGGAATGATCCGCACGAGGTACGCCTTGATGCCGATGTCCAGGTTGTTCTGCCAGCCTGCCAGGGTCACACCGTAGTCCGCCCACGGGCGACGGCTTAGCCAGATGACGGCTAACGGCACGCCCATCTGAAGCAGACCGCCGAGGTACGACCAGCCAAAAAGACGAACTTCGGCATCCATAAACCCTGTGACACGGATCGCCTGCCCCAACAGCCGCATGACGCCATAGACGATCAAAATTTCCACACCCGCCCAGACCTTGTTTTTCATGGTTTACCTCCTTAACGAATTCTACATCGATGATGATAGCTGTAAACTACAATCCTGCTCAGCCTCAAAAGGTGTATTCGAGGGTCGATAACAGGTCAAACGTCAGGTTGACAATCCCTGCACCTCAGTCTATACTCGCTGTACAATCGTCAGAAAGGAGAGTTGACTTGAGCCCTAGCGCGAAACCTAAGACAAGACGAGCCGTCTTTCTCTCAACGCCGGCCCTCTGGGAACACGGACACGGGAAAAACCACCCCCTCAAGCCAGAGCGATTGCGCCGCACATTCGAGCTGCTGGAGGAATATGGTGCGTTCGCTGCCCCGAACGTGCAAGTCATCGCACCGCCACCGGCGACGGAGGATGAGCTGGCCCTCGTGCACTCACGAACCTACATCGAAGTGGTGCGCGTGTTGAGCGAGGGCGGCGCGTGGACGGAAACCCGCGAGTATATCCAGCCGATGCGTTACGGCTTCGGCTCCAGCGATAACCCGATCTTCCCGGAGATGTTCGAAGTGGAGAGTCTGAAGACCGGCAGCTCCTTGACCGGCGCGCGAATGTTGGTCAACGGCGAGTGCGATGTCGCCTTCAGCTACAGCGGGGGGATGCACCATGCAATGGCGAGCTACGCTTCCGGCTTCTGCGTGTTCAACGATCCCGCGGTGGCGATCCAGTGGATGGTCGATCAGGGGTTGCGCGTGGCCTATGTGGATGTGGACGCGCATCACGGTGACGGCGTGGAAGCGTTATTCTACGACACCGACCGCGTGCTGACGATCTCGCTGCACCAGGACGGACGGACGTTGTTCCCCGGCACCGGCTTTGTGCACGACATTGGTGAGGGCGCAGGGACGGGGTATGCCGTCAACGTGCCACTGTTGCCCGATACCGATGACGAGACGTACCTGTGGGCATTCAATCAAATCGTGCCGCCGCTGCTGGAGCGATTTGCGGCAGACATCGTCGTCTCACAATTGGGAGTGGATACCCATTACCGGGACCCGTTGACGCACATCGCGTTGACTACCAATGGGCAAACGGCGCTCTTCGAGGCGTTCGATGCGCTGGCCCCACGCTGGCTGGCGCTCGGCGGCGGCGGCTACAACCTCGACGTGGTGCCGCGCGCGTGGACGCTG
>JAIOAS010000027.1:12131-31011 GCA_019873725.1 Chloroflexota bacterium
CGCTCCCTAACCTGGAGCAACCTGAGAGATGAGGTTGACGGGGTAGGCTGCCGGCCGCCTGCATTATGCGCTTGACCGCGTGACATTGCCGGTTTCCTGGCTCCACCCCTGCTTGTCACCTCGCTTGTTTGCTGCTCAGTTCGCAATGGAAGTACCTATGGAACTCATCGGTTATAGCCTGCTTGTGCTCATTCTTATCACCAGTACCATTTTTGCCCTGGCGGCAAAAAGTCTGATCCGCGCTGCCGTGGCGCTTGGCGTGGGCAGCGCGGCCCTGGCGACGCTGTATTTTCTGCTCGACGCGCCCTACGCCGGCGGGTTCGAGTTGAGCGTTGGCGCGGGGCTAATCAGCGTTTTGTTCATCGTTGCCATCAGCCTGACCGCTTCAATGGAGAAACAACCCGATGAACCGTGAGCACGCCCTCCAAATTGGCGTCGTCATCGCCCTGCTGGTCACCGGGATGTTGGTGGGCGCATTGTTCAGCGTCACGCCTGAAGCCGCGGATGCTACAGCCGCCAGTACTGTGTTCCGCGAGTGGTTCTGGGAACAGCGCAGCCTCGATCTACTGGTGCAAGTGGCCTTGATTTTCGTCGGTGCGCTGGGCGTCGCGGCGGTGCTGCCGAAACACGATGAGACACGATAGAGAGAAGTAGAGATAGAGATAGAAGAGGGTAAGGAATGACATCGCCTTGGATTGACACGATCAACACGATAGCAAGCGTGCTGTTTTTCCTCATTGGATTGGGTGGGCTGCTGTTGCAGCGCAGCGCCATCAAGCAGGTAGTGGGGCTGAAAATCATGCTCCAGGGCGTGACGTTCGGGCTGATCCAGGCCGGGCGGATGCACCAGGATGTGCAATTCGCGCAGTCTATGGTGATTTCGGCCCTGATTGTGGAGGCCGTCGTGATTGCGGTCGCGCTGGCGCTCATCGTGAACGTGTTCCGCCACTATCCCTCCGGCGACGTCGATCAACTCAACCGGTTGCGGGGTTAAACAATGTCAGGTGTGTGGCTTGCCGGCTTGATCCTCATCCCGCTGCTGAGCGGCGTCGCGCTACTCGGCGGGCGGCTGTTCACGCACGCCCCACCAAGACGGCGCATCGTCGGACGATATACCGCTTTAGCCGTGACCGGCCTGGCGACGGTGTGCACGCTGGCGCTCGTCCTCAACGGCGAGCAGGAGGTGCCCTTCCAACTCACCTGGCTCCCCAACGCCGGCGCAATGACGTTCTCCCTCGCCAAAACAGGGCTTCACGCTGCCCTCGCCACCACCGCCGCCGCCTTCCTATCTCTCCTTATGTGCAATATCCCTTCCCCTTCCCCCTCCCGTCTACCGTCGCGCGAATCTTCGCGCCCTGTCTACCGTCTACCGTCTACCGCTCTCCTCCTGTTGACCCTCGCCGCCGCAAACACAGCCTTCCTCTCCGGCCACTTCCTGGGACGCTACGTGGCGCTCGAAATCGCGGGGGTGTGCATTGCCCTGGTGCCCTTGCTCACGCTCGCCAGAGATGCCGGCCCACGCCTGACGAAGTTCGTCTATCTGGTGCTGCGCGTGGGCGATACCGGTTTCCTGATCGCCATGCTCATCCTGATGAACGCCGCCGGGACGCTCGACATCGGCCCGGCCCTGGAATCCGGCGCGGCGTTGAGCGGATCGCGCCTCGCCTGGGTCATCATCGGGTTCGTGTTGGCCGTGTGGGTGAAGATCGGCGCGTGGCCCTTCGAGAGCTGGCAGCAAGTCGGGGAGCAGTTCGATGCGGCTTCCCATGGGTGGACCTACGCGACGGTGATGCCCAACCTGGGGCTGTATCTGCTCTACCGCATCACGCCGCTGCTGTCGCAACACCCGGCGCTGAGGGCGTCGGTGGTGTCGCTGAGCCTCGGCGGGATGGTCTTGGTCACTGTGATCGCCATGCTGAAGCGTAACCTGCGCCCGGCGTTGGTCTACCTCAACGCGGCGCAGAGCGGGCTGGCGCTGTGTCTCGCCGCCGCAGGGGTACAGGGGTTAATCGTGACGCTCCTGGTGGTAATGACGCCGCTGCGCCTGCTATTTCTGTGGGGCAGCCACGTGATTCAAGAACAAGCATCGCGGTGGCGGCGTGTGGCGGGCGCGCTCACCGGCGCGGGCGGCGTGTTACTCACCGGGTTCAATGCCTATCTGGTGTGGCAATTGGCGCAAACAGCCTATGTCAAGGTCAGCTTAACCAGAAGCCTGGTACAGGCAGGGATACTCCGGCCCACACTGCCGGTTTTATGGGAAATGACGCGCTCCGCGCTGATCCCCTGGCCCGTCGTGATCCTCCTCGCCGTCATCGTCGTCCTGATAGGCGGACGCTATCTGAAGGCGGCAATGGTCGCATTAACCAACCAGGCCGTCCTCCCGCAAGAACCCGCCCCCCTGCCCCAGACAATCGCTGTGGACCGGATGCTCGGCAAAATCGCCGCAGGGATGCGCGCGTGGCTCGAAGTGGGCTTCCTGGAACGGGTGATCACCGGGATACCGGAGGCAGTGCTCAACCTTGCGAAAAGTCTCCATAGCTGGATTGAGTCCGGGCTGCTCGAACGCATCATCGCCCATACGCCGCGCGCCGTCACCGCTGGCGCGGCGTTGCTCCACCGTGTGGTGGAACACCAGGGCCTGGAAGGGACCCTGCGTGGCACGGCCAAAGGGGTGTTCAAATTCAACCGCTGGATCCAAGATCGGCACACAGGACGGCTGCGCGCCAACCTGCAATGGGTTTTCGTCGTGCTGCTGCTGATCGTAGCGATGCTGATATGGCAAGGATGGTGAAATCATGGCTCTAGAAACGCTCGCATTGCTCCTCGTCCTCGGCGCTCCGCTCGTGACAACGCTGGCGCTCTTCGTCCTTCCCCGGCGCTTGCAGCCTGTGGCCCGCTGGCTGGCCGGTGGCGCGGCGGCGCTCTCGCTGGCGGCGATGTTCGCGTTGATTCCGGCGCTGCGGCGCGGTGATGTCCCCGCTATCGCCCTGAACTGGATGCCGGCGGCGGGAATCCAGTTCGACCTGCGCATCGACTGGCTGACGCTGCCGTTCGCCATTACGGAGGGCGCGGTGACGCTGCTGGCGATCATCTACGCCTGGGGCAGCGAGGCCAACGACGAACGCGCCCCCTACTTCTACGGGCTGCTGCTGCTCTTTGCCGTGGGGATGGCGGGTACCACGCTGGCCGACGGCATGGTGCTTTTCTACACCTTCTGGGAATTGATGCTGCTGGCCTCGTGCGCGCTCATCCTCGTGTGGGGGCATACCA
Organism: Chloroflexota bacterium; assembly: GCA_019873725.1. Taxonomy (GTDB): domain Bacteria; phylum Chloroflexota; class Anaerolineae; order B4-G1; family SLSP01; genus DSWT01. Next base: position 15,402 of record JAIOAS010000027.1, read on the forward strand.
GCGGCAGTGGGCCGTCACGGCGAGCGGTGGCGCTCAAATACTTTATCTTCACCCACCTGGGATCGCTGATGGTGCTGGTATCGCTGGTGATCCTCTACAACGCTACCGGCACCGACCGCTTCAGCGCGCTGCGGGCGGGGGTGACGCTCGCGCCGGGTATAGTGACAACGGTGATCACGCTCTTCATCCTCGGCTTCTGCGTCAAAATGGCGATCTTCCCCCTGCACATCTGGCTGCCCGATGCGCACACCGTCGCGCCGATGCCGGTGACGATTATGCTGGCGGCGGCGATGTTGAGCATGGGCGCTTACGGCATCCTGCGGTTTCCGATGAGCATCTTCACCATGGAGCAGATGCAGCCGTTTGCCGTCCCGATGATGATCCTGGGCATCCTTTCGGAAATCTACGGCGCGCTGATGGCACTGGCCGAACGCGACATCAAACGCATCATCGCCTATTCCAGCGTCAGCCAGATGGGGTACATTCTCTATGGGATGGGCACCTTGACCTACAACGGCATTGCCGGGGCGACGTTGCACGTCATCTACCATGCCATCGTCAAGGCGCTGCTCTTTATGGTCGTCGGCCTGGTCGTCTACGTGACCGGTAAGCGCAACATCGACGAGGTGGGCGGGTTGGCGCGCCGGATGCCGGTCGTCACGGCCTGCGCCGCTATCGGCATCCTGGCGATCATCGCCGTGCCGCCGCTGTGCGTCTTCGACAGCGAATGGATGATCTTCGCGGGCGGGTTGGAGACGCCCTACGTCACGCTGTCGGTCATCACGATTTTCGGCTCGCTGCTCACGGTGGCCTACGCGCTGTGGTTCGGCAGTCGCATCTTCCTGGGCAAGGACCCGGCGGAAACCACGGATACCACGCTGGGGCCGGTCTCTGACCGCGCCCCCACGCGCGCCAAACTCCCGCTGGCGATGGTCGCGCCGAGCGTGCTGCTGGCTGCGCTGGCGATCATCGAGGGCGTATTTCCGGCTCCGCTTTTCGACTGGGTGGCGCACGAACTGCCGATGTTGCTCGGAGGTCGCTGGTGAGTCCTGATAACAGCGGTGTCGTTCTCCCGTTCATCATCCTGGTCGGCGGGGCGTTTGCGATCTACCTGATTGCGCGCCTGGTCACATCGCGCAACGAGTGGCTGGCGGTGTTGACGGCGGCAGTCTTTGCGGCGGCGCTCGGCGCGCTGCTGGCGCTCGGACGCGCGCCCGGCAGCGCCGCGCCCACGTGGGGCAATACGATGGCGGGTGTGAGCGGCATGGGCAGCGTGATTTTGCAGGCCGACCACGGCGCCGTGTTTGTCGGCAGCATCGCGCTGGCGATGGGCTTGTGTGTGGCCGTGTACTCCGGGCGCTATCTGTCGCTCGATCACCGCTACCGCACCTACTATCCACTGCTGCTGCTCATGGTCGCCGGCCTGCTCGGTATGGTGATGACGACGGATTTGTTCAACCTGTACCTGTTCACCGAGCTGATGAGCATCGCCGCCTACGTCCTGGTCGCCTTCCGCCGCCGCACCGACACGTCTATCGAAGCCGGTTTCAAGTACCTGATGATGGGCACGGTCGGCACGCTGACCCTGTTGATGGGGATCACGCTCATCTACCGCGAGACCGGCGTGTTGACCATTCCACAGCCCATTGTCGCACCGGGCGTGTGGGCGCGCGCGGGACTGGCCTGCATCTGGGTGGGATTGGGCATCAAAAGCGCGATCGTGCCGCTGCACACGTGGCAACCCGACGCCTACGGGCGCGCGCCGAGCAGCGTCAGCGCGCTGCTATCGAGCATGATCGGGCCGTTCTACGTGCTGCTCAAGCTCACGCTGGCGTTGGGCTTTCCGGCGCGTGACCTGGGGCTGGGGCTGATGGTCTGCGCGATGGTGAACATGCTCCTGGGCAACGGGATGGCGTTGATGCAGACGCACACCAAACGCTTGTTGGCCTATTCGTCTATTGCACAATTGGGGTACGTGATGTTCAGCGTCGGTGTGGGGCTGCGCTACGAGTTGCCCGAAGCCGTCCAGGCCGGGTTTTTCCTGCTGGCGGCCCACGCGGCGATGAAGGGATTGGCCTTTTTGAGCAAGGGCGTCTGTCACTTCTACGACCACACCACCCTGGTTGAACAGTTGCGCGGCACGTTCCGCCGCCTGCCGGTGGTCGCCGTCACCTTCAGCATCGCCATTATGGGGCTGATCGGGATTCCGCCGCTGGCCGGGTTCACCGGCAAATGGTTTATCCTGACGGAGGTGTGGCGCGCGGCAGACGGGTGGGTGTACGCCGGCAGCGTCGTCTTTCTGTTGAACACGCTGCTTTCGCTCGGTTACTACCTGCCGATCCTGGCGATGCTATTCTCTCCTCTGCCCACGCCGGACACGCCGCCGCCCGTGCAGGTCTCCCGCTGGATGATCGTCCCGCTGGTAGCCCTCGCCCTTTTGGTGATCGCGCTCGGCGTCTATCCCGGCCCGCTGTGGCGGTGGGCGGGGAATGTGCTCACATTTTGAGGTAAAATCGTATGGACAATTTCTGGTCAAGCCCTCCTGTTGCGTTGCTTGTCTTTCTGGCGCTGGCCTATGGACTGTATCGCCTGGGCGGCGCGCTGGCGGCGCAGGGCGAACATTCGAACAACAAACACCTACCGTATACCGGCGGCGAGGATCCACTGCCGGTGCCGAGCGTGCTGACGTATCACGCCTTTTTCCGGCTGGCGCTGCTGTTCGGGATCCTGCACGTGGCCGCGCTGGTCCTTTCGACGCTGCCGCGCTACATCACCTCGCACCGGCTGGCGCTGGTCTACCTGGTCGGCGTGGGCATCAGCGTCTTCGTGCTGACGGGAGAGGAGGAGGAATGAAGCCCCGGATGCTCTCATCTACACCGAACCCCCTGGCAACGCTGACCCACCGGATCGTGCAGTGGGCGCGGCGCAAGTCGCCGTGGATTTTGCACTTCAACAGCGGCGGGTGCAACGGCTGTGACATCGAATTGCTCGACCTGCTGACGCCGCGCTACGACGTGGAACGGCTCGGCATCTTGAAGGAAGCGTCGCCGCGCCATGCTGACATCCTGCTGTGCACCGGCCCGGTGACGCGCCAATCCCGCGACCGCCTGCTGCGCATCTACGAGCAAATGCCCGCGCCCAAGTGGGTGGTCTCGATGGGCAGTTGCAGTTGTTCGGGCGGCGTCTTCCAGGGTGGGCACAACATCCTGGGAGGCGTCGATCAGGTTTTGCCCGTGGACATGTACATCTTCGGCTGTCCCTGCCGCCCGGAAGCCATCATCGACGGTCTGGTGCGCCTGTTGGAGCAGATCAAATGAGCCGTTTATTGACCCAAATATACCTGTTCGAGGAAATTTTCGCCGCACTGCAAGAAGCCTTTCCCGATGCGGAATTTGTCGTTGAGGACAAACCGGTGGACGACACCTTCCTCAAGCTCGCCCCGGAGAAAGTCCGCCCGGTCGCCGAGTTGTTGATAGAGAAGTTCGATATCTATCATTTATCCACGATTACGGGCGACGATGCAGGTGATGGCGTGCGCCTGCTCTATCACTTCTGGAGCAGTTACGGCCTCACCCTGGATACCCTGTTGCCCTACGACAACCTGCGCATCCCCACGCTGACCGACTTGATTCCCGGAGCGGCGTTCTACGAGCGGGAGATACAGGAAATGTTGGGCGTCACCTTCGAGGGGCTGGCGACGCCCGGCCCGATGTTTTTGCCGGATGACTGGGATGGCAGTTTTCCATTGCGCCGGCAAAGACTACAAAAGTCTCAGTAGTCTCGAACAAGGAGACAGTATGTCGAAAATCACCGTTCCCATTGGGCCGCAACATCCACTGCTGAAGGAGCCGCTGGCGTTCTCGCTGACGTTGGAAGGCGAGCACGTGATCGAGAGCGCGATGCGGCTCGGCTACGTGCACCGCGGCATTGAGCGATTGAGCCAGGAACGCACTTACGTGCAGAACGTCCACCTCTTCGAGCGCGTCTGCGGCATCTGCTCGCACATTCATACCACCACGTATTGCCAGGGTGTCGAGGCGCTGCTGGGGTTGGAAGTGCCGCCGCGCGGGTTGTATTTGCGCGCGCTGCTGTGCGAGTTGGAGCGGATTCACAGTCACCTGCTGTGGCTCGGCGTGCAGGCGCGCAACATCGGATTCGACACGATCTTTATGTACGCCTGGCGCGACCGCGAGATCGTGCTGGACATCATGGAGGACCTCTCCGGCGGGCGCGTCTCCCACGCGGTGAACATCATCGGCGGGGTGCGCATCGATTTGACAACGGAACACCGCGATGTGATCCTGAGGCAGCTCGACACGCTGGAACCGCAAATCGAGACACTGCTCGACGTGGTCGAAAACGAGCGCAGTTTTCAGGCGCGCACCCGCAACATCGGCGTCCTTTCCCTGGAACAAATCCGGCGCTACTGCGTCGTCGGACCGGTGGCCCGCGCGTCGGGGTTGGATATGGACTTACGCCGCGACGCTCCCACCCCTCCCTACGACCGACTGAAATTCCGGGTTCCTGTGCGCTACGAGGGCGACGCGTGGGCGCGCACCATGGTGCGGATGCTGGAAACGGTAGAGAGCGTGCATCTATGCCGCCAAATCCTGACCACCCTGCCCGACGGGCCAACGTCGGTGCGCGCCAAGCGCCGCGTTCCGCCCGGCGAAGTTGTCAGCCGCGCCGAAGCGCCACGCGGCGAAGTGATCTACTACATCCGCAGCGACGGTAGCGATAAACCCGCGCGGGTCAAAGTCCGCACCCCCACCCTCACCAACCTCATCACCCTGCCCGACCAACTACAAAACATCTCGATGGCGGACGTTTCGGTAGTGCTTTCGGGCGTGGATTTGTGCATCGCGTGTGCGGACAGATAATGAGGCAAGAAGCAAGAGGCAAGAAGCAAGAGGCAAGAAGCAAGAAGCAAGAGGCAAGAAGCAAGATTTTCCTGCATCCTGCATCTTGCATCTTGCATCCTACATCCTGCATCTTGCATCCTACATCCTGCATCTTGCATCCTGCATCCTGTTTCGTGAATGGAATTGAAGATGTTACTTAAACTACTCATTTTCCCTGGGTTCTTGTTTCTGTTCCTGTGCGCCCTGTTTTTCGACTGGGTGGACCGGCGCATGCTTGCCCGATTCCAGGGGCGGGTGGGACCGCCGTGGTATCAGCCGGTGGCCGACTTGATCAAACTGTTGGCGAAAGAGGACATTCTGCCAACGGGGGTCAATCCGCTCACCGCCGCAGTGCTGCCGATGGTCTCACTGGCGGCGGTGTTGACGGCCGGGTTATACATCCCCTTCGGGGCCTTCTCCACCGCCTCCTTCGAGGGCGATTTGATCGTGGTGCTGTTCTTGCTCAGCATCCCGGCGCTGGCCTACTTTTTGGCCGGGTGGATTTCAACCGGTGTATACAGCGTGCTGGGCGGCAGTCGCGCACTGTTGCAATACTTCTCTTACGAGGTGCCGTTCTTGATGGCGTTGGCCGGGCCGGCGATCCTCGCCGGTTCGTGGTCGATTACGCACATCGTAGACTACCAAAGCCAGACAATTTGGATCGCGTTGATGCAGCCACTCGGCTTTGTGTTGGCGATCATCGGCCTCATCGGCAAGCTCAAACGCGATCCGCTGGACATCCCAAAGGCCAAGTCGGAGGTCGTCGCCGGATCGCTCACCGAATTCAGCGGGCGCAAACTGGCGTTGTGGCACCTCACGATGAACATGCAGACCGTGGTGGGGATTTTTCTGTTGGTCAATCTCTTCATGGGACAGAGCAGCGTGTTCGGGCCCATCCCTGCCTTCTTGAGTTTCGGCCTCAAGTCGGTGGGCATCCTGTTGCTGCTCTCCACCGCGAGCGCGTTGTATGCCCGGCTGCGTATCGACCAACTGGCGACGCTCGGCTGGCGCGTGTTAGCGCCGCTGGCACTGGTGCAGATCCTGGTCGCCACGTGGATTGGAGGGTAATATGGCTTCTCCCCTGCGCTCCCTGGCTTACCTGCTGCCGCAACTCTGGCGCGCCCTCAAAGAAGGGCCGCATACCGTAAAATATCCTTTTGACCCTGTTGAACTGCCGGCGGGCTACCGTGGACGGGTTATCATCCGCGCGGAGAATTGTCGGGGGTGCAGCATGTGCGTGCGCGATTGTCCGGCCTTCGCGCTGGAACTCGAGCGCGAAGGGCGAGACGCCTATCGCCTGATCTACCATCCCGAACGCTGCGCCTATTGCGGGCAGTGTGAGCTGAGCTGTAACTTCGACGCCATTTCCCTCAGCAACGAGTTCGTCCCCGGCAAACCGGATCGCAAGGACCTGGGTGTAGTATTGGTCAACAAAGAAGGGTAAGAAAACGCCTTTTCGCAAAAGGGGAAGCAAACCATGATGACACAACCGAACAACAAAATAGAAGCACAAAGCTATATCACCCGGACTCACCAGGCGCTGGATGCGGCCCTGGCGCGCGTCATCGCCGCCGGGGATACGCGCGTACTGGACCTCGCTACCGACCGTTACATCATTTTCTCGGACCAACATCGCGGCGCACGTAACGATGCGGACGATTTCCAACGCGCCGAACGCGCCTACAATGCTGCCCTGGCCTACTACCTGCACATGGGACACACGCTCATTGTCCTCGGAGACGTCGAAGAGTTGTGGGAAGAGACGCCGGCTGCCGTCATCCGAGCCTATCGGCACAGCCTCGAACTGGAGGCGCGCTTCCACCGGCACGGGCGCTACGTGCGCATCTGGGGCAACCACGACGACGAGTGGCAGTACGCGGACAGCGTGCGCCGCTACCTGGAACCTGTCTACGGTGATCCGCCTTTGCGCATCCACGAGGGATTACACTTCACCGTGAGAGAGGGGGCGGAAGAACTGGGCAGCCTGTTGCTGCTCCACGGTCATCAGGGGGATGCCTTCAACGATCAATGGGCATGGATTACGCGCATCCTTGTCCGGTACGTCTGGCGCACTTTCCAACGGCTCACGCGCATCTCGCTGAATACCCCCGCGACGAGTTGGGACCTGCGCAAAAAGATCAATGAGGCGATATACACCTGGGCCGCCCAACAGCAGAAACTCCTCCTGGTCGCCGGACACACGCACAACCCGGTCTTCAAGTCACAATCCCATGAGATGCAAATTAATGAAGCCATCGCGGACCTGACGAAATGCACGCCCGAAAGCGAGATGCCCCGGACAGAACTGGGGCGTCTGCTGGCGCAACGCGAATGGGTGCGGGCGCAAGACCCGGATGTCCCCCCGCAGGAGATTTTCGCTCCGATGGCAAAACCGTGCTACTTCAACACCGGCTGTTGCTGTTACGCCGACGGCGACATCACCGGCATCGAGATCGCCGATGGGCAGATCCGCCTTGTCCGCTGGCCGGACAAAGCCCGCCGCCCCCAGCCCCACATCCTCGCCGAAGCTGACCTCCGCGCCGTCTTGTCTGCCTGTTAAGGTAAGGTTGCAAAACCACGCTTTCGTTATATCCTTAAAAGTACAGTCTCAGTGGGCCCTGGTTTTCAACTCATTTGAAACACACCCCGGCCGTTTTTTACTGTTGCGGAGACCTGGGATAAGCTGTAAAGTGTGGGATGGAGAGCGCGTTTATGGGTGCAGCTAACCTCATCAATATACCTTCCACGGAAGCCAAATGGAAAGCCTGGCTGAATGGAGTTTCACTGCGGGCCAAGCTGATCAGCACCTTCCTTGTCCTCAGTATATTGACCATCATTATGCTGGCATTTGTCAGCAGCCGGACCACGACCAGAACCCTCGACGAAATCATAGGAGAAAAGCTGCACACCCTCGCCACCTCGACGGCGTATGCGGTCGGGGATTTGTTAATGCAGCAAATCAACGCTGTCGAAGCACTCAGCATCAGCGCAACTGTGCACGATGCGGTCGTCGCAGGCAACGGTCGCTACGAGGGCGATGCAGCAGCAGTCCAGACCCAGATTGAAAGCCTGGATCACCACTGGATCACAGCGCCCGACAATGACCCGCTTATCCAGGACACCCTCAACAACCCCCTCGCCGCCGAATTACGACTTTTCCAGGCGCATTTCCCCGACCACGTGGAAATCTTCGTCACCGATCGCTACGGGGCATTGCTGGCGGCGAGTAACAGAACCACAGACTATAACCAGGCCGATGAAGCCTGGTGGCAGGCCGCTTATCAACAAGGAAAGGGCGCCACGCACATCGCCGAACCCCAGTTCGATGAGAGTAGCAACGTTTTGGGTGTGCGGATAGCCGTCCCCATCTACGCCGGCGATCGGTCAACCGTTATCGGTGTGATTGCGACCATCTACCACGTGCGTGCGCTCGATGTGGTATTGACCGCTACAACCGATGATCAACGAGACCCGTGGGTTGCGCTGGTTCTGCCCGATGGCCGCTGGCTCGTTTCCATTGACGAGCGTATCACAGACATTCCGGATGACGCATGGGTACCCATGTCCCCCCTAAACCAGTCACCGTATACTACCTATCGCTATGCAAACAACGTGTATCTGGTCAGGCAAGCCGATGTCACTACCGTGTCCGACCAACCGGCGATTGCTGCGTTGGGCTGGCGTGTCAGTGTACAACAGGAACGCCGGGCGGCGCTGGCCCCCATCTACGCCCATCGCCAAACCACAGCCCTGGCGGCCGGGATCATGGCCGTCATTGCGGCAGGATTGACAGCACTATTAGCCAACTGGTTGGTCCGGCCGGTTCAACACCTGACGCAGGTAGCGCGACATATCATTGTTGGAGATCTGAGCGTGCAGGCAGAGGTGGAGACGCGCGACGAAATCGGTGCCCTGGCCGCCACCTTCAATGTGATGACCCGCCGGCTCCAGCAAACATTCGCCGGCCTTGAAGAACAAATCCAGGATTTGCGTGAGGCCCACGCGCAACTACAAACCCGCGAACAAGAACTGCAAGAAAGCGAAATCCGCTTCCGCACACTAAGCGAGAGCGCGATCCTGGGCATCTACATCATCCAGGATAACCGTTTCCAATACGTCAATCCGGCGATGTCCAGAATCTTCGGATATACTGCCGACGAACTGCTGTACAAGATACAGCCATTGGAGCTGGTTCACCCCGAGGATCGAGACTTCGTAGCAGAAAACCTGCGGAGAAGGCTCGAGGGCGAGCAGGAAATCGCGCATTACATCGTCCGCGGTGTGCACAAAGACGGTGAACCGCTACACGTCGAAATCCTTGGCCGGCGCATCGACTATGCCGGACGTCCGGCAGTGATGGGCAACCTGCTGGATATTACCGAGCAGGTGCGCGTCAACGAGGAACGCGAACGGTTGATGGCCCAGCTCAAAGAATCCGCCGAGCAAATTCACCAGATCATAAATACCGTGCCCGAAGGCGTGTTGCTGCTCGATACCGATTTCCGCATCCTCCTGCACAATCCCGTCGCCGATACCTACCTTGCTGTGCTTACCGGTAACGCCGAACTCGATCATAGCCACCCCTTGACCCATCTGGGCGGTCGTCCTATCGGCGAGCTGCTTACCACACCGCCTCATGGATTGTGGCACGAAGTCAGTGTGAAACGGCAGCGGTTCCAGATCGTCGCGCGCCCCGTGGAAACCAGTCCGGTGATGGAAGGTTGGGTGATGGTGCTGCGAGATGTCACGCAGGAATACGAGAACCAACAAAACATCCAGCGGCAGGAACGTCTCGCCGGCATCGGACAAATGGCTGCGGGCATCGCTCACGACTTCAACAACATCATCGCCGTCATCTTGCTCTACAGCCAGATGTCGCTGCGCCAGCCCGATTTGTCGGACAAAATCCGCGAACGGCTGACGATCATTGCCGAACAAGGCCAGCGCGCCTCCGAACTCATCAACCAGATTCTCGGTTTCAGCCGGAGTTCCATCCTCGATCTGCGCCCGCTGGATATGCTCCCCCTGCTAAAAGAAACGGTCAAACTCTGGCAGCGCATCTTGCCGGAGGATATCCGTGTCGAATTGAATTATCAGACGGATACCTACACCATCAACGCGGATCCCACACGCATCCAGCAGGTATTGATGAACCTGGCCCTGAACGCGCGGGACGCCATGCCCAACGGGGGCACGCTCTCCATCGATTTGGCGCGCCTGCACGTGACCGACCGCGCCACTGCCCCACTCACCAGTCTCAGTCCCGGTGAATGGATTCGCATCACTATCGCCGACACCGGCGAGGGCATCCCCGACGATGTGTTGCCCCATATTTTCGAACCGTTCTTCACGACCAAAGCGCCCGGCAGAGGGTCAGGGCTGGGACTGGCACAAGTCTACGGCATCGTAACGCATCACCAGGGATACATCGACGTCCACACGCAAGTCGGCGTCGGCACAGCCTTCACCCTCTACCTGCCCGCGTTGCATGCTGCCCACCAACACGATGCGGTTGCGCTGCGGGATCATTTGCCTTCCGGTCACGGAGAAACGATCCTGGTGGTCGAAGATAACTTCGTCACCCGCGAGGCGATTTGTAGTAGCCTGGAGATGCTGAACTACCGCACCCTCGAGGCCGCTAACGGCAAAGAGGCGCTGGAAGTGTTTGCCCAACACCGCGCCGACATCGCACTGGTCCTCACAGACATCGTCATGCCGGTGATGGGTGGCAAGGTACTGGCCCAGGCACTTTATCAACAAGCGCCCGACCTCAACATTGTCGTCATGAGTGGTCATCCACTCGATCCCGACACCGGTGTCCACATTACAGAAAGTGTGCGCGATTGGATCCATAAACCGCCCAGTCTGGAACACCTGGCGGAGACACTGGCACGCGTGCTGCAAACATAAGCATCAGCCATCAACTTTCAACGATCAAGCTTCAACTTTGAACGTAGCTCACAAGGAGGAAAATATTATGGAACTACCTTTTACCTTAATGCCGCAGCATCTGCTAGGCGCGTTGTCCGATGAGGACGCCCCCACCCCCATAGCAGCAGCGACATGGTACACTGCCCGCGAGAATGGCGATGGGCTGACCTACACTTTTCCCAAAGGTGCGCTGGCCGATGCGCGTTACCTCACCGCCGATACACTGCTGGAAGGTGAGCACCTGGTCGTCTTCGCACTGCACTTGCAAGAAGGCGCCGACGGCCCGACGTTTACGCTGAGCTACGGCCTGCTCACCGAATGTGCGGCGCGGCTGCGCGTTCCCCTGGAAGCCGTCAACCAGAATCGCTGGCGCTACGAACGCGAAGGCGCGTGGCTCAAACCCCTCTGCGGTGGGCAGCGCGTGGACCTGCACAAGGTGGATCGGATGCGCCTCACCGTGCTGCGCAAAGGACCGCGCCCTGCGCGCTTCTGCCTCACGCCGATTGTCGCCGTCACCGAAGAACCGCCGAAGTTGCAAGCCCCACTCCTTCCCAAAGGCAAACTGCTGGACGAACTGGGACAGAGCACACTGCACGCATGGCCGACCAAAACCCGCAACGAGGAAGAATTGATTGCCCGCCTGCACGCCCAACGCGATGCGGCGCCCACGCACGCCCTACCGGAAGGCTTCTCCAAATGGGGGGGATGGTTGGGCAAGCGTTTCACCGCCACGGGCTTCTTCCGCACCCACTACGATCACAAACGCTGGTGGCTCGTCGATCCCGATGGCTACGCCTTTTGGTCCTCCGGGCTGGATTGTGTCAGATTCGGCATCGACACAGCCTACGAGGGCCTCGAAACCGCGCTCACCTGGCTGCCTGACGCCGCTGGTCCCTACGCGCAAGCGCACCACACCCGTGGTGAGGGGAAAGCTTTCGACTATCTTAAGGCCAATTTCATCAGAGCCTTCGGAGCGGAAGCTGCCTACGAGAACTGGAGCGCCATCACGCTGGGGCTACTCCGGCAGTTCGGCTTCAACACCATCGCCAACTGGTCGGATTGGCGCATCGCGCGCGACGCCCAGGTGCCTTACGTGCGCCCGTTGGATGACCGTATGCTCGACGTTCCCACGGTCTACCGCGATTTCCCCGATGTCTTCCATCCCGACTTTGAACAGGCGAAAGCGGCATTTGCCGAGCAACTGCGTGAAACCCGCGACGACCCCGCCTTCATCGGCTACTTTCTGATGAATGAGCCGAATTGGGGCTTCGCCCAAGAGACGCCCGCCGCCGGGATGTTGTTCAACACTCCCCAATGCTATACGCGCCAGGCGCTCAGCATCTTCCTACGCGGGCGCTATGGCGATGAAGAGCGACTATCGGAAGCCTGGGAAACCGGCACAACGTTTGCCGAATTAGCGGAGGGCAAGTGGGATACGCCCCTCACCGAGCGTGCCCAGGCGGACCTGGCAGACTTTAGTGCCATCATGGCGGAACGTTACTTCAGCGGCCTGAGCGAGGTATGCCGCAAGGTGGACCCGAACCACCTCAACCTGGGCATCCGCTACTACACCATCCCGCCGGCATGGGCGCTCAAGGGTATGCGCAGCTTCGACGTTTTCAGCATGAACTGTTATCGGACGCGCGTGCCGGCCGAAGAAATGGCACAGATCAGCACTATGCTAAACATGCCGATTATGATCGGCGAGTGGCATTTTGGCGCGTTAGACGTAGGGCTTCCCGCCAGCGGTATCGGGCACGTTCCCACGCAGGCAGACCGGGGCAAGGCATATCGGTTCTACCTGGAAGATGCGGCGGCCAAGCCCTGGTGTGTGGGCGTCCACTATTTCACGCTGTACGACCAATCCGCGCTGGGCCGGTTCGATGGGGAGAACTACAACATCGGCTTCCTGGACACCTGTAACCGTCCCTACGCGCCGCTGGCCGAGGCTGCCCGACTAAGCCATGAACGCCTCTATCAGGTTGCAGCAGGCGACGTTCCCCCCTACACCGATGCGCCGGAATATCTACCGCTGCTGTTTATGTAAGATACGCAAGAGGCCTGGCATACGGTTACACACATTTAACGCAGTTGAAACATACTCTTACATATTAAGATATTGACGAACCCGGAATTTTGTGAGAAGATAGAGTTGCTTCTCCTAAAACAGTTTATGATGATGTAGATTGTTATGGAAGGAGGTTGAAGGACAAAAAGACCTGGGGCGGTATTGATCTATAATCATACTGCCCATAAAATCCCCAAGAAACGACGCTAGAGGCCGGTCCCCTTGATCGCTGACTAGACTTGTGCTTACATGTTTCGCTTGAAAGGAGGCGTTCCGTGCGTAAAGTAATTCCTGTGTTGCTGCTTATTTTAGGGCTTTTGTTGGTGTCCAGCATGCCGGTGTACGCTCAACCGAAAACAGATGGCATCATCGTCAACCACGTGGTCAAGGCGGGCGAGACGATCTACTGCATCGCGCGCGCTTACAAGGTCAGCCCGGCGGCGATCATCAAGACCAATCTGATCCCCGCGCCCAATTGGATTTACCCCGGCCAGGTGCTTGCCATCCCCAATGTACCCGCCTCACTGCCGGCTGGTCCCACCTGCGTACCCCAAACCTCGCCCTCGCCGACGCCCACACCGACCCCGACTCCAACGCCAGCATGCACCTGCGCGCAATACCACACCGTCGTGACAGGCGACAACCTTTACCGAATTTCGCTCAAGTACAAGATCAATATGTGGCGTATCGCCGAGTGCAACAAGATTCACAACCTGAATTATATCCGCATCGGCGACGTGCTGTGCATCCCGGATAAATAACCGCCACCCCCTACAGGTGCAACGCCTGTAATGCGTTGCACCTGTAGTTGATTTTGCCTTACCTATGAACCTCTACGATCTGGATTTCACCGCGCTCGAAGCCCTGTTTGCCTCGTGGGATATTGCCTCCGTTCACGCTCGGACCGTGTGGAAGTGGCTGTACCGTCAGTGTCCCGTCGATTTTGCCGGTATGCCGAACATGCTGCCGCAGGCCCTGCGAGCGCGCCTCATTGCCGAAGCCACGCTTGAACTTCCGGTCGTGGTAGATTCACAGATCGCCGCCGATGGTTCGACGCGTAAGGACCTGCTGCACCTGGCCGACGGTCAGCGCGTGGAGGTCGTCATCATGCGCTACCGCCACCGGCACAGCGCGTGCATCTCCACACAGGTCGGCTGTGCCTGCGACTGTCGTTTCTGCGCTACCGGGCAGATGGGCTTTGTGCGGCAGCTCAGCGCCACCGAGATTGTCGCGCAGGTGCTCCACGCGCAGCGAACACTGGCAGCAAACGGGCACAAGCTCACCAACTTCGTGCTGATGGGGATGGGCGAGCCGCTGCTCAACTACGACAACACCCTGGATGCGCTCCGCCGCGTGTGCGATCCGCGCGGGATGGGTTTTGTGGAGCGGCGCATCACGCTGAGCACGGTGGGCATCGTGCCGGGGATCTTGCGGCTGGCCGAAGAATCACTGCGCATCAACCTGGCGGTCTCACTCCATGCCGCCACCGACGCCGTCCGCGACACGCTCTTGCCGGTCAACCGGCGCTATCCGCTAGATGATCTGTGCGGTGCGCTCAAGGTGTACACCGACATCACAAAGCGCCGCGTGATGCTGGAATGGGTGATGATCGATGGGGTCAACGACACCCGCGAGCAAGCCGAGGCCCTGGTCACACGTTTTGTCGGCATCCCGGTTCACGTCAACCTGATCCAGTTGAATCCCACCCCGGAATTCGACGCGCAACCGGCGACACCGGAAGCCATAGACGCCTTCAGTGCCATCCTTGATCGCGCCGGCATTCCCCACACCATGCGCCAGCGCCGTGGCGCGCCGATTGCCGCCGCTTGCGGGCAACTGCGGCGCAGATCATTGCTGGAAGAAACAGGAAGGTAGGACTCGCAACTACAAAACTCCAAAGCCCATCAAGACGCCCATCACCACGAACGCCGCCGCGGAGATTTTGAGCAGCAGCTTTTCGGGGATGCAGCGGCTCAACTGCTGTCCACCGATCACGCCGAGCGCCGTCACCACGGTCAGCGCCAGCGCGCCGCCCGCGAACACCGGCAGCGCGGCCTGCTTGCTTGCCAGACCCAACACGGCCAACTGCGTCTTGTCGCCCAGTTCGGCGAAGAAAAGCAGTGTAAACGTCGTGCCAAACGCCTGCCAGTTCAATTTGGCGCGACCGGCATCGTCCACACACTCAACGTCCGTCACACATTCCTCGCCCTGGGATTTCGTCGCCTCTCGCCAGATGAGAACGCCCATCACCACAAACGCCGCCGCTGCGACCAGCCGAATAACCACCGCCGGGATGAACTCACCCAACACGCGCCCACCAACCGCGCCCAATGCTGTCACCGCGGTCAGCGCCAGGCTGCCGCCAAAGAAGACAGGCCACGGACGGCGAAACTTACACGTCTGCGTCATCACCGCCAACTGTGTTTTATCCCCCAGTTCGGCGATGAAGACCAGGCCAAAAGTCGATAATAATGCGCTCCAATTCATACTTTCCTCTGAGTCTCAACAGATTGAACAAATGTAACAGATAAAAAGTCGTTCATCCATTCAGAATATCCTAAAACTCCTCAACTTCTTCCTCATCATCAGCCCGCGCTTCTATACTAACCGCACACTAAAATTGCCATTTTCATCAGCAGATTTAGCAGATTAAGCAGATTTTTGACCGATTTACAGCGCATAATCTGCTAAATCTGCTTAATCTGCTGAC
>JAIOAS010000028.1:0-17798 GCA_019873725.1 Chloroflexota bacterium
GGTCCCATCCCGAACCCGGCAGTTAAGCTCGCCAGCGCCGATGGTACTGCCCTGGTAGCGGGGTGGGAGAGTAGGTCATTGCCAAGGAACTGTTTGTCGTTTCTAAAGCGCTTCCTTGACGGAAACGTGAGACGTGCTACACTGTTTCTCAATACTTTGCCGGATGAAGGTCGTGGGATCGAAAGTGCGCAGTAGAATTTGGCCGATGTTTGTGCTCCTGCTTTTGGGGCTTCTGGTAGGTTGTCAAGGTATTGAAGTGGAGGGGGCGGGTCAGACGCCGGCTGCTGCGTCGCCTTTAGCCGGGCTGACGCCAGTTCTCCCTTCACCGGAGATGGCGGTTACCGCTACCATCACCGTCCCCCCTACGCTGTTGCCGACGCCTGAGCCGACAGCATCACCATCCCCTACCCCCACACCTTTCCTTTGCCCTTACCTTCGTGGCCGGACCGAATCTGCATCCTTAGTCAGCAGTACGATGCGTGAGGAAGTGCGCTTTTTGGTGCATCTCCCCCCGTGCTACGATGACTATCCAGACCGGGCCTTTCCCGTCTTGTATATGCTTCATGGCTGGCCCCTCGATGAGCGCCATTGGATTACGTTGGGCATTGATGCGTTGGTGGATGATTGGGTTAGCCGCGGCATAATTGGGCCTTTTATCGTGGTGCTGCCCGGTGTAAGTTCCGATGGCCTGTACGTCAACTCAAGCGGTGGTTCCTGGTCATTCGAGGGCATGTTTGTGGATGAGTTGCTTCCACTCATTGAGCAGACTTACCGCACATGGCGCGATCCAGGCGCGCGGGCGATTGGCGGCATTTCTCGCGGCGGCGTATGGTCCATTGAGATTGCCATGCGTCACCAAGACCTCTTTAGTATTGTGGGCGGTCACAGTCCGGCGTTGGCTTTGAATCGCCCTATGCCGCAGTATGACCCCTTCCTGCTGGCTAAACAAGGCGTCACAGGCCTGCGCTTCTATCTGGATGCCGGGAATCTGGACTGGGCCAGGGCCACCACCTTGCAGTTTTACGATGTGTTGGTGGAGCATGGAGCGGACGTGACCTATCAGGTGCATGAAGGTGGTCACGTCGATGCTCTGTGGCGGGGTGGTTTGGCGGATTATATTGAGTTTTATACCTTGACATGGCCCCGCTCTTTTGATACTTTGCCACTTTGGGAACCCGCACCCGTGGTGACTGAGCCGTAAGGTCAACACTAGAATGAACACAAAAGGGAGAGCCTAGCAGCTCTCCCTTTTCTATGTGTGTCTACGGGGCGCTTAATTCTGCTCCCAGAGACGCAGCAGCGCCGCGATGTCGTAGGTGGGGACTTTATCCCTTTGTGCGACCAGATCGTTCATGGCCTGCATCGCGCTGGCGATGTTGGCGTGGCTCTTCTCGGCGTCTATGGTGATGAGCGCCTGCCACAGCAGCGAGAGCACCGCCATCAACGTATCGAAGGAGGGATAGCCGGCGGGAGTTTTGGAGGGCGCCACCAGGTTGATGTCGGCTTGCCGCGCCGGCAGCAGGGTGGGACTGGTGGTGATCGACATGGTGCGCACGCCGCGTTCCCTGGCGGCGTTGAGCAGATGTCCGACTTCGGTGCCGGGACCTAACCCCAGCGAGAGGGCAATCAACAAATCTTCCGGCTCGATGGTGTGCAGCAAAATCGCGGCTTGGGCATAATCGGCGCAGATGGGATAGGTTTCGATTCCCAGGAGGCTCAGATATGTGCTCCATAACACGGCGACGCCATACCCTTCCGTCGCGCTGGTGACGAAGACCCGCTGGGCGGCGTGGATGGTGTGGGCTGCCTGTGCGATCTGTTCGGCATCGGCTTTCAGATTCAATGTACGGTCGCTCAATTCGTCGATCAGCGTTGTCACTTGAGCGGTCAGCCCATCAGTTTCAGCCGCACCCTTTTGGTACCGTAGCGCCAATTGCTGATTGATGTAGCGCTTGATCTCACGCGAAAGTTCCCGATAGCCGGAATAGCCCAGTTCTTGTGAGAAGCGTACTACAGTGGCCGGATCAACCCCCACGCGGCGGGCCAGTTCCGTCGCTGTCAGGAAACCGACATCCAGGGTGTTTTCGAGAATAAAATCCGCGAGGATGCGGAAACGGGGCGAGAGTTCTTCGTAGCTGTTTTGGATTTTGTCACGAAACATTATAAGCCTCCTTTTTCCGTGTGCTTATATGAAACTTTGCAAAGTTTTGAACTATCTTCAATGATACCATTCCGAAAAATGCGTGTCAATACTATTTTCTTTTCGGTAATTGTTTTGTAACGTTTTGTTAATGGTGGGTCTCGCTGCATGAAATAATATAAAAAAAGCAGTCGAAAAATCTCGAAAGGGTTGCCTTTTGCCATATCCGGTGTATCATAGTCGGGTTATGAACAGAACTATACGCATTGCACCTTCCATACTTTCCGCCGATTTTGCCTGCCTGCGTGCGGCAATCGAGATGGCGGAGGAAGCCGGTGCGGACGTCATCCATGTGGATGTGATGGATGGGCGTTTTGTGCCGAATATGACGATTGGCCCGCCGGTGGTGGCCGCGTTGCGTAAGGTGACCAGGTTGCCGCTCGATGTGCATCTGATGATTGAAACGCCGGAACGTTACGTGGAAGCTTTTGTGCAGGCCGGTGCGGATATTCTGACGGTGCATCCAGAGGCGACGGCCCATTTACATCAAATTCTGCGGCAAATTCGTAGATTGGGGGTACAGGCCGGTGTGTCTTTGAACCCGGCCACCTCAGAATCGGTTTTGTCTTACGTTTTGGGTATGGTTGATCTCGTTTTGGTGATGACGGTGAACCCCGGCTTTGGTGGTCAGGATTTTCTGCCGGAGATGTTGCCCAAAATCGCTGCCGTGCGCCGTCTCCTTGATGCCGCCGGTAGTGCAGCGTGGTTATCGGTGGATGGGGGGATCAATGCGGAGACTGTGCCGCTGGTGGTGGCGCACGGCGCTAATCATCTGGTGGCAGGTTCGGCGATCTTTGCTGCGGCGGAAGGTGTTACGGCAGCTATTCACACCCTGCGTGAGAGTGCCAGCACTGTGTACATCTAGAACGCAACAGCCCCGTTTCCGGTTGGTCAACGGGGCTGTTACGTGGGATTCAGTACCGTGTATGTTACTTCTCGCCACGGGATAGCGTGCGCAAACAGCGGGTACAAATGTGCATGCGCCGCCATGCGCCGTCAACCAGTATCCGCTTGGACTGAATGTTAGGGCGGAATTGCCGGTTGGTCGCCCGGTTCGAGTGACTGACATTGTGCCCAAACATTGGGGCCTTACCGCAGATTTCACATTTTGCCATTTTTTCACCTCTTCTGTCTCGATGACGGCAGTCATCATACCACAAAGAGGAAAAGATGCAACTGGGAGGAGGATTTTATGAGTGAAAAGGTGCAACCTCGGGGGAGAATAGAAGTGTCCCCTGCCGCGATTGCGTCGGTTGTCAGCGAAGCGGTACAAACGTGCTATGGGGTTGTGGGCACGGTGCCGAAGAACTTCGCCACCGGTCTGGCCGATATTCTATCCGCCGACAGAAAGCGTGGCGTAGAAGTCCAGGTCCGGGATGGGCAGGTGACTGTCGACCTGTATGTGGTGGTAGAATATGGCACGCGGGTGTCGACCGTGGCCGAGAGCATCAAACACGTGGTCAAGTATCAGGTGGAAAAGATTCTCGAGCTACCGGTGGCCAAAGTGAACGTCCATATCCAGGCTTTGCGCGTCAGTGATATCGATTAGGGGGCTTAGGGTGGGTGAACGAGGGGGCAGTCAGAGCGTTTACAGCCTAGATGGGCATGATCTAAAATTGATGGTGGCGGCCGCGTTATCCTGGCTTCGACAACACCAGGCGGAGATCAATGCACTCAATGTTTTTCCGGTGCCGGATGGCGATACCGGGACAAACATGATGTTGACGATGACTTCCGCCTGGAACGAGGTGGCCGATGTGCAGGAAGAGAACGTCGGACGACTTGCCGGTAAGGTGGCCCATGGCGCATTGATGGGCGCGCGGGGCAACTCCGGGGTGATTCTTTCCCAGATTTTGCGCGGGTTTGCGCGCGGTCTGGATTCCAAAGGGCAGATGAGCGCCGCCGACCTGCTGGTCGCATTGAATGAAGCACGCGACACCGCCTACAAGGGTGTCGTCAAGCCGGTGGAAGGCACAATCCTGACCGTCATGCGTGAAGTGGCGGAGGAAGGCGCGCTGGTGGTGCAGGAGACCCAAGATTTGCAGCACATCTTTGAGCGGTTGGTTCAACGGGCGAAGTCCGCCGTCGCCCGTACCCCTCAATTACTGCCGGTGTTGCGTCAGGCCGGCGTTGTTGATTCAGGCGGGCAAGGGTTGTTGATTGTCCTTGAAGGGATGTTACGTTATATGAAAGGGTTATCGGTTGAAGAAATTGAACGTCCCGCCGTCGCGGCGGCGCTGACGCTGCCGGTCCACGAGACTCCCCATGCCCTGATGACCGAGGCGCTGCACTTTGATAGCAATTATCCTTATGATGTACAATTCATTGTTGCCGGCAGCAATCTGGATGTCGTCGGGATGCGCGCTATGATCGAAGCGATGGGAGACTCGGCTCTGGTGGTGGGTGATGCGCAGACCGTCAAAGTGCACGTGCATGTGCTCGATCCGGGTATCCCCATCAGCTACGGCGCGAAGTGTGGTTCGCTGCGCGATGTCGTCGTTGAGGATATGCAAGCGCAGTACGAAGCGTATGTCGCGGGGCGAGAAGCTGCTCAGCCGGTCGTTGCCGCCCAGACAAGTGTCCCGTTGCCGGTTGTGGAAGAACCGCCCAATATCGCTGTGGTGGCGGTCGCTGCCGGGGAGGGACTGAAAAAAGTATTTCGTAGCCTGGGCGCGACCGGCATTGTCGAGGGCGGGCAAACTATGAATCCCAGCACTGCGCAAATTCTGGCGGCGATTGATGCGTCATTATCCGATTCTGTCATCATTCTTCCCAATAACAAGAATATTCTACTGGCGGCGCAGCAAGCTGCGGAGGTGAGCAACAAACATGTCGCTGTGGTGCCGACTCGTTCCATTCCGCAGGGGGTCTCCGCGCTGCTGGCTCTTGATCAACAGGCGACCCTGGATGGCAACGTGGCGGCGATGTTGCGCGCGGCCAAAGAGGTGGTCACCGGCGAAGTGACGTGGGCAACCCGCGATGTGGCTCTCAACGGCATCGACGTGCGCGAGGGCGACGCCATTGGGCTGCTCGACGGTGAATTGGTCGTGGACGCGGAGTCTTTCGACGAAGCGGTGTATTGGCTGTTGGCCGAGGTCGAACTTGAGGATTGCGAGTTGGTGACATTGTACTACGGCGAGGGCGTGGATGCCGCCCAAGCCGAGAGCCTGGCCGCGCGATTGAATGAGACCTATCCCGAACTGGAATTCGAGGTCATCGAAGGTGGGCAACCCCATTATCCTTACATTATCTCTATCGAATAAGTGCACGCCGGCAAAGGTGTACAGAACTATCTGACTAACGATTATCAGACTATTTTTAGAGGAGCAAGGGTGTGAGTAACAATCATCACATTCAATTGATTACCGATGGGACGGCTTATCTCTCGGCGGCGCGTTTGCGCGAACTTGGCATTATTTCGTTGCCCATTGTCGCACAGGCCAATGGTCGTAACTTTATGTATGATCAGCAGACAGACGGCCACATCGATTTGTTGGCCGAACTGGAGCAATCGCGCAGCCCTGTGGAGATCATCGGCCCTTCCCCCGACGATTTCCGCGCCGTTTTCGAGCGCACGCTGTATCGCACCAACCGGATGTTGTTGATCCTCTCCTCCAGTCATCTCAGCCCTGTGATGCGCAATGCGCGTATCGCGGCCCGCGACTTTATGGGACGCTGCGACATTACCGTGCTGGATTCTCAGACGATGTCCGTTGGCCTGGGGTTGCTGGTGGAGAAGGCCGGGGAATTGCTCCAACAAGGCGACTTGCCATTGCCTGATGTGGTTAAACTGATTCGGGGGATGATTCCCCGTATCTATGTGGTGATGATCTCGCACACGCTGGACTACATCTACAACAGCGGCAAACTTAGCGCCATGCAGGCGATTCTCGGCGCGATGCTCAAAATTCATCCCTTCCTGGTGATCGAGGATGGTGACATCATCCCGCAGGAGAAAAGCCGCAAACCGGAGCGGGCGCTCGACAAGTTGGTGGAATTTGCCTCGGAGTTCTCGCGCATCAACCAGCTTGTCATCTTCCAGAGCGGCGCGCAGCCGACAGAGGAGGCGCTCCTGCTCAAAACCCGCCTCGAACAAATTATGCCCAACCGGGACTTCCCCATCATCACCTATGATCCGATCCTGGCTTCGCATATCGGCCCGGAAGGCGTCGGCATGGTCATCTACGAGGGGGTATGGCGTTAAGCGTGCATGGACGGTCATATTCGTATTGTCACAGACGGCGTGGCGGACATTCCGCCACATCTGATTGAGCAGTTCAAGATCAAGGTCGTCCCCATCTATCTGCTGATGGGGCAGACCAGTCACCTGGTCGGGGTCTCTGCCGATTATGGATGGTTTTATCGTGAATTATTGACCTCGGATGTCATGCCGAAGACCGCCGCCCCGGCTCCGGCTGAGTTCTTGCAGGCTTTCCAGGACCTGGTGGCGGAAGGCGCGCGCGACATCATTGGCCTTTTTGCTTCGGCGAACGTAAGCAGTTTGTACAATCACGCGCTGCTGGCAGCCCGGCAGTTGTCGGGAGCGACCGTCCACGTTTTTGATACCGGGCAAGTGTCTATGGGGATTGGCTGGGTGGTGCTGATGGCGGCGGAGGCTATCGCGCGTGGCGCGTCCCTGGCCGAGGTCAAGGCGTTGATCCCGCACGCATGCGCGCGCGCCACCGTACTCGGCATGTTGGATTCGCCGGAGTACCTGCGCCGTAGTGGGCGCGTAAGTTGGGCCGCCGCCAAACTGGTATCCCTGTTGCAGATCAAGCCGATGATCGCGTTCGTGGCCGGCGAAGCGCATTTGATCGGACGGGTGCGTACCCACCAGCGTGCGTTGCAGCACATGGTCGATACGGTGAGGGCGATGGCGCCGCTGCAAAAGCTGGCCGTGTTGCACGCCCATGCCGACCCCGCCGTCGTCACGCGGCTCAGCGAAGCCTTAGCGCCCTACGCGCCCGATCCTGCGCCGTTGGTCGTGGAAGTCGGCCCCATCTTCGGCGCGCACGTCGGGCCTGGCGCTGTTGGCGTGGCCCTGGTCCGCGCCGGCGATCTGTGATTCAACTAACGACTACTTGACTAACGACTACTTGACTGTTTTTCTAGGAGCATGAATGGTTAAACCATTGGAAATATTGGAAAAGATCCTCAATCTGGAGGAGAAAGATTACACCTACCAGGATAAGGCCGTTGCGGGTGGATTAGCGCGCTACGCCGACACCTGGGTCAAACAGGCCGTCGGCGCATTTGGCGAACCGGCTCGCCCGTGGGTGGAGGATATCGCTGCCCGCTTGCGAGCCTATAGCAGTCTTGCCATCGAAGCTCGCCGCGAGGCGATGCAGGCTTTGCGGGCCGCTTTGCACACGCCGCCAACAGCCGCAAGCGCGCCGCAGGAAACACCCGCGGCAGCAGAACCACAGGCAGTCCTGCCGCCGGAACAGCCCGCTTCTCACCGCCAGCCGCGCAGCGTCCCCGGACGGGGCCTCGAAGCCTCGGTGGAGATGCTGGCCGGCATCGGAAAGAAGCGCGGGGAATTGTTGGGGCGGCTTGGCGTCAAAACTGTGCGCGACCTGCTCTATTTCTACCCGCGCCGCTATGAGGACTACTCCACCCTGAAGACGATCAATCGTCTGGTCTATGGCGAACGGGTGAGCGTCCTGGCGACGGTGTGGGACGCCGGTTTGCGCAAGACCCAGGGGGGCAAATCCCTGTTCCGCGCTGTGCTTTCCGACAATACCGGCACCATGGAAGTCACCTGGTTCAACCAGAGCCATCTCGAAAGCCGTATCCGCGCCGGGATGCAAATCCTGGTCAGTGGCAAGGTGGATGAATATTTAGGTCGCCTGACCATGAATTCCCCCGAGTGGGAACCGGTGGGGCGCAAAGATTTGACGAATGTGCGCATCCAGCCTGTATACCCGCTGACGGAGGGGTTGCAGCAGCGTTGGATGCGCATGACGCTGGAACGCACCCTGTCGGCGTGGGCCAGGCGCGTCCCCGATGCCCTGCCCGACGCCTTGCGGAAAGAGCACAACCTGCTCCCCCTGGACCGCGCCTTGTGGGGTATCCACCTGCCCGACAACCAGGAACACCTCAACGCTGCACGGCGTCGCCTGGCTTTTGAGGAGGCTCTCTACCTTCAATTGGGTTTGCTGCGCCAGAAACTGGCCTGGAAGTCGCAGCCGGGGCGCACGATCCAGGTTGATTCAGCGTATCTGGAGGCATTGCAGGCCAGTTTGCCTTATGCGCTTACCTCCGCGCAGCAGCGCTCTCTCGCGGAGATTCTGCGCGACTTTGCTGCGGGCCAGCCGATGAACCGTCTCTTGCAAGGGGACGTTGGCGCGGGCAAGACGGTGGTCGCCGGGCTGGCGATGGCGGTGACGGCGGCGAATGGCGCTCAAGCCGCGTTGATGGCCCCTACCGAAATCCTCGCCGAGCAGCACTACAAGAGCCTGGCGAAATTGTTCGCAGTGTTCCCGGAACCGCGCCCGACCTTCGGCTTGCTCACCGGTAGTACCAGCGGTGAGGACCGCGCAGCGATCTACGCCGGCCTCGAAGACGGTTCCTTGCAGGTCGTGGTGGGCACGCATGCCCTGATCCAGGAGGCGGTGTCATTCAAAGACCTGGCGTTCGTCGTGGTGGATGAACAGCATCGCTTTGGCGTCGAGCAACGCGGCACGCTACGGCAAAAGGGCTACCATCCCCACTTGTTAATGATGACGGCGACGCCCATCCCACGCTCGTTGGAATTGACCGTGTGGGGGCATCTTGATGTCTCTGTGTTGGACGAGATGCCGCCGGGCCGCCAGCCTGTTGAGACGCGCGTGCTAAACCCACGGGAGCGCGAGCGCGCCTATGCCTTCATCCGCGCCCAGGTAAAGCAGGGACGGCAGGCCTTCATCATCTATCCCCTGGTCGAAGTCTCGGAGAAGATCGATGCCAAAGCTGCGGTCGCCGAATACGATCGCTTGCGGAAGGAAGTGCTGCCTGATTTGCGGCTCGGCCTGCTGCACGGGCGGCTGCGTCCTGCCGACAAAGAGACCGTGATGGGGAAGTTCGCGCGTGGCGAGCTTGATGTGCTGGTCGCCACTTCGGTCGTTGAGGTGGGCATCGATGTGCCGAACGCTACGGTGATGCTCATCGATGGCGCCGATCGTTTTGGCCTGGCGCAACTGCACCAGTTCCGCGGGCGTGTGGGACGTGGCGCGCATCAATCCTATTGTCTGTTGTTGGCCGACAGCGCCTCGGAAGAAGCCAACGAACGTCTCCAAGCGGTCGCTGCGACCACCGATGGCTTTGCATTAGCGCAGAAAGACCTGGAGATGCGCGGCCCTGGCGAATTCCTGGGCACCCAGCAAAGCGGCTTCCCCGAACTGCCGATGCTGGCACTGGCCGATACCCGCTTGCTGCATGAGGTGCGCATGGTCGCCGAGAGCCTGCTGCAAGCTGACCCTGATCTAAGTCAGCCGGAAAACCAACCCCTGGCGGCGCGGGTGGCCGAGTTCTGGCGCGGTGGAGGAGATTTAAGTTGACGCAAAGAATCGCTGTTTACCCTGGCTCGTTCGATCCGGTCCACTTTGGGCATATGGATATTGCCCAGCGGGCAGCCAAAATCTTCGATCAACTGATCGTCGCCGTGTACGAAAATCCGAAGAAGCCGTTATGTTTTTCTGCCACGGAGCGGGTGGAGATGCTCAAGACGGCCCTGGCGCACCTGGAGAATGTTACCGTGCGTGCGTATACCGGGCTGACGGTGAACCTGGCTCGCTCGGTGGGGGCCCAGGTGTTAGTGCGTGGCCTGCGGGTCATCTCCGATTTCGAGATGGAGTACCAGATGGCGTTGACCAATCAACAACTCTGGGCCGAGATTGACACGATTTGCCTGATGACCCGCTACGAGTACGCTTTTCTCAGCGCCAGCCTGGTGAAAGAAGTGTTTATGGCCGGTGGTGACATCTCACAGATGGTACCCCCTGTTGTGCGGGCCATGCTATTGCGCAAGTATGAACAGCGTCACACCGGCGGGCATGAGGTTTCCCAGCTCTCGTTGTAACACGCGTTAAGGCACTCAGGAGGTCTCGATGGACATCCAATTTCTGATCGAACGACTGGAACGCTATATCCTGGAAGAGTCCCCCAAGCTGTTGGGGGTGCGCGCGGTCAATGAGGATGAAGTCCGCACCCATCTGGCGCAGTTACGAGCGGCTATACCGGATGAGGTCCCGCAGGCCCGCGAAATCGTGGCCCAGCGGGATGCTTTGCTCAACGCGGCGCACCAGGAGGCGCAGCAGATTCTGGCCGCGGCGCGGGCGAAGGCCGAGCAGATGGTATCGGAACACCGTCTGGTGCAGGAAGCGCGCCAGCAAGCCGAAGTCATCACCAAGCGGGCCAAACGCGACGCCGTCGTGTTGCGCTCCGATGCCGACGAATACGTGTTCAACGCGCTGAGCCAGTTGCAGGCCGAGTTGAATCGCCTCCTGCACATCGTCGACAATGGGCTGCAAAAGCTCGAAGCCGACCGCGAGCAAACCTTGCAGGTCAAAGAGGAGGATGCATGATCAGCGCATCAACTACAAAAGTCTCAGCACGCACAGGCGTCTCGTGAGACTTTTGTAGTCTGTAGTGCCAAAATCCAGTTTGACATGCGCCCTCTTTTTTGTATAATAGGCGTTACTGTGTCCGCCCTTATGAAGGGCGATCTTATAATGAGAAAAGGGAGTTAGAAAATGCCAGCAGTACCGAAGAGACGTACCCCGCGCGGCCGTCGTGATCGCCGGCGCGCCAATAGCTATCGTTCGCCGCTTTTGCCAACCCTGGTGACCTGCCAGTGTGGTGAGCTGGTGCGGCCTTATCAAGTGTGCCCGCACTGCGGTGCTTACCGCGGCAAAAAGGTCATGCAGGTTAAGGAGGAGTAACCTGAGCGCCGCCGGCCCTGGAGCATTGGGATGAGTGCCGCCTTCCTTTTCCCTGGACAGGGTTCGCAATATGTAGGCATGGGTTTAGCCTGGTACCGGGCCTCGTCAGAGGCCCGGCTATTTTGTGATAAGGCGGATGCGTTATTGGGCTATGCGCTGACCGAACTGTGTTTTGCCGGGCCAGAAGCCCGGTTGAACCAGACCGAGTACACACAGCCCGCCCTGTTCGTGATGGCCCTGGCGATGTGGCAGGCGGCCAAAACGCTGTTGCCGTCACCGGTTTTTGTAGCCGGGCACAGCCTGGGGGAATTCAGCGCATTGGTGGCTGCCGGAGCGTTGGATTTCGAAGCCGGTCTGCATCTGGTTGCCGAACGTGGGCGGCTGATGGCACACGCCGGTGAGAACACACCGGGCGGCATGGCCGTGCTCCTCGGCGCGACGTTGGCGGCAGCAGAATCGCTCTGCAACGCAGCGGTGGCGGCATCAGGACAGCCGCTGGTGGTCGCCAACGATAACTGTCCGGGTCAGGTGGTCATCTCTGGGGCGCTCGCGGCGCTGGATGCGGCAGCCTCCCTGGCGGCGGAGCATGGCGTGCGGCGGATGCAGCGGTTAGCGGTCAGCGTTGCGCCTCACAGCAGCCTGATGCGCGAAGCGCAGGCAGCGTTTGCCGAACTGTTAACCGCGGTGCCGTTGCGGGCGCCGGAGGTACCGGTGGTGTTGAACGCGACGGCGGCACCGGTCTTTGCGCCAGAGGATATCCGCCAGGCGCTATTGCATCAACTCACATCACCGGTGCGCTGGCGCGAGAGTCTGTTGTGGATGGCAGCGCAAGGGGTGGTGCATTTCATCGAAGTCGGGCCGAAGGACGTGCTCACCGGCCTGGTGCGGCGGACGTTGCCGGATGCGCGCGCCGAGGCAGTGGAAGCGTTAGCCCCATGCGTCACACTTGGCGACGCAGGATAGGAGGCCGGGGTGATGTGGACTTTGGAAGGCAAAGTGGCGCTTGTGACCGGCGCTTCGCGCGGGATTGGTCGCGCGATTGCGGTGGAACTGGCGCGGCAAGGGGCGGATGTCGCCGTCAACTATGCGCGCAACGCTGAGGCGGCGACACAGGTTGTGGCCGAAATCGAGGCGTTGGGGCGGCGGGCCGTGGCCCTGCTTGCCGATGTGGGTGATTTTGCCCAGGCAGCGGCGCTGGTCGAAGCGACGGTGAGCGCGTTGGGCCGGCTCGATATTCTGGTCAACAACGCCGGCATCGTGCGGGATGCGCTGTTGCTGCGGATGGAGGAGACGGACTGGGACGAGGTGTTGCGCGTTAACCTCAAGGGAGCGTTCAACGTGGGTAAAGCGGCGGCGCGTTTGATGGCGCGACAGCGCGCCGGGCGCATCATCAACGTCAGCTCGATTTCCGGCCTGATGGGGCAGGTGGGGCAGGCTAACTACTCGGCGGCGAAAGCCGGCTTGATTGGCTTGACCAAGAGCATGGCCCGCGAGCTGGCCGGTCGGGGGATCACGGTCAACGTGGTTGCGCCGGGATTTGTCACGACTGACATGACCGCTGCCTTGCCTGAAGACCTGACCGAGAAGATGCGGACACTGATCCCGTTGGGGCGGTTTGGGGCTGTCGAAGACGTCGCGGGGGTCGTGGCGTTTTTGGCCTCGGATGCGGCGGCTTACATCACCGGTGCGGTGCTGCCGGTCGATGGCGGATTGAGTATGTAGGAGGTTGGCATGGAAACAGGAACCATTCCCGGTATGGTGACGGTAGAAACCGAAGTGCTCGAAACGATTGCGCGGTTCTCGGCGCTGAGCGTGCCCGGCGTGGTGCGCCTCGTCGAGAAAGACGTAGATCGCCTTTTGGGACTCCAGGGCAAGTCGGTGGTCGTGCACGTCGATGCTGGTAAGGTCACGGTGGACCTGTCTATTGTCGCCGGCCCCGACATCAGCCTGCTGCGCCTGGGCCGCGCTGTGCAATACGAGGTCACGCGCGCGATTCAGAACATGATTGGCATGCCTGTCGATGCCGTCAACGTTCACATTGAGGACGTGGTTTATCCGCAATCGGAGAAACAGCTTGAGGGACTTGAGCACTGAGGTGGATTTTCGCCTCTGCCTGAATTTTCGTACATTGAGAGGTTGAAGGTATGAAGGGTGAGCGTCGCCTGGCCCGCCAGTTAGCGCTCCAGGTTCTTTACGAGGTTGATCTTGTGTCGCATCCGATCGGCGAGGTGTTGACTCAGCGTTTTGCCGATACCGAGCCCCTGCCGCGCGTCGAGGCCTACACCCGGCGTTTGGTTGTCGGCGTGGCAGGTTGCCGTGAGTTGCTGGATCAGTACATCCAGGCCCATGCGCCGGAGTGGCCGCTCGATCAGGTGGCGATTATCGATCGCAATTTGCTGCGCATAGCACTCTACGAATTCACCCTCGGTGAGGTGCCCGTCAAGGTGGCGATCAACGAGGCGGTGGAGCTGGCGAAGCGGTATGGTTCCGATAGTGCGCCGCGCTTTGTCAATGGCGTGCTGGGGGCGCTGGTGCCGATGCAGGCCGAAATTGCGGCGGCGCTCAGGGCGGCCGTCAAGGCGTCCTCTTGAGTCAGGTATACGTTTTTGGCGTCTGCAGGGGCGCAATTCCGATGTGAGGAATTGCGCCCCTTTTTTCTCGAATTTCACTTGTTGTCCGGGATGGGGTGCGGTAGATTTAGAGGATGCAGTTAAGTTTGCTACGTCATTTTTGAAAGGAGTTTTTGGGTATGGAGACGATTCGAGTGGTGATTATGGGCGCTGCCGGACGTGACTTTCACAATTTCAACACCTATTTCCGCGATAACGCTAAGTACACGGTGGTGGCTTTCACCGCGACGCAGATCCCGAATATCGAGGGCCGTCGGTATCCTGCCGAACTGGCCGGGAGTTTGTATCCTGAGGGCATTCCGATCTATCCTGAGGCCGATCTGGCGATGCTCATTCACGAACATCATGTTGACCAGGCCGTCTTTGCATATTCCGATGTGCCGCACGAATACGTGATGCACAAAGCCTCGCTGGTCAACGCGCTGGGGGCCGATTTTGTGCTGTTGGGCGGCAACAACACAATGCTGCGGAGTTCCAAACCGGTAGTCGCCGTCTGCGCTGTGCGCACCGGTTCCGGCAAGTCGCAGACGACGCGCCACGTGTGTGATGTGTTGCAGCGGATGGGGAAAAAGGTCGTCGCCGTGCGTCACCCCATGCCCTACGGGGATTTGGTGAAGCAGGCGGTGCAGCGTTTCGCCACCTACGCCGACCTGGACGCTCACGACTGCACCATCGAGGAGCGCGAAGAGTACGAGCCGCACATCGACCGCGGCGTGATCGTGTATGCCGGTGTGGATTACGGGGCTATTTTGCGCGAGGCGGAAAAGGAGGCCGATGTGGTTGTGTGGGATGGCGGCAACAACGACATCCCTTTCTTCAAGCCCGATTTGTGGATCACGGTGGCCGATCCGCACCGCCCGGGGCATGAGACGGCTTACTACCCCGGCGAAACCAACCTGCGGGCCGCCGATGTGATTGTGCTGAATAAGATTGACACGGCGGACTATGCGAATGTCCGCTATGTGCGGCAGCAGGCGAGCGCGATCAACCCCGGCGCGGTCATTGTGGAAGCTGCCTCACCGCTGTTTGTCGAAAATCCGGAGGCGATCCACGGCAAACGAGTGTTAGTGGTAGAAGACGGTCCCACGCTGACGCACGGCGAGATGGCTTATGGTGCGGGGTATGTGGCCGCGCAACGGTTCGGCGCGGCGGAGATCATCGATCCTCGCCCCTACGCCGTTGACTCGATCCGGGCCACATATCAAAAATATCCGAACACCGGCGCAATCTTGCCGGCGATGGGCTATGGGCACGAGCAGATGCGCGATCTGGAGGTGACAATCAACAACACACCGTGCGATCTGGTTGTCGTTGGCACGCCGATCGACCTGACGCGCCTGCTCAAGATCAACCATCCGATGGAGCGCGTGCGCTACGAGCTACAGGTGATTGGCCGCCCGACGCTGGAGGAGATTCTCCGCGCGCGGCTCGGCTGAAGTTGCACCAGAGTCTCAGTGGATCCAAAAATGCTCCACGGGGATCGTCAGACCCCCTGCCCAGACCAAGCAAAATTAGATTCACTGAGTCTACTCTGTTCCCCAACGTTGGTTGAAAGCGCGTGGGCCACTGACCCACGCGCTATGCTTGCTGTAGAACCGCCAGCGCACCTCCAGCGCCGCCTGATCACCCCGCACACCGATGCGAGGGCTGCGTGCAATCTGCGTCTCGGGCACGCTGGCGGCGTCTTCAATCCACAGGAGCGCATCCGGCGCGCAGAGATCGCAGGCGTTGAGGCTGCGGTCGATGTTCAGGGCGGCGCAGAGCCGGCCGGGACCGCAGGTCAGATTGGGCGTTGGGTAGTGCAGTCCACGGCGGCGCTGAATGATTTCCAGACCTTCCAGCGGTTCCAACGCGCGGATGAGGACCGCCGCCGGAACCCCCTCACGCTCGGTGACGACGTTGAGACAGTGGTGTATGCCGTAGATCAGGTAGACGTAGGTGTAGCCCGGCGGGCCGTACATCGGGGCGTTTCGCGCCGTGGGGCCGGGGCTGGCGTGGCTGGCGCGGTCATCCTCGCCGATGTAGGCTTCGACTTCGGTGATGCGCCCGGCCAGACGCACGCCGTCGCTCAGGCGCACCAGCCGCTTGCCGAGCAAGTCACGGGCGACATCAAGCGTATCGCGGGCATAGAATTCGCGGGGCAATCTGGCAGCCAAGTTGACATTGTCTCCTTCTGCGGTATTCTGATTGTAACATAACTCGATTGCAGGACAAGCATAGCAGAAAGTGTGAAGCATAGTCTCAGTAGATCTAATTTTGCCTGGCCTGGATCGCCAGATCCAGACAGGGGGATCTGGCGATCCCCTCAGAGCAATTTGTGATCTACTGAGTCTGGATTCGGCGGTCCAGCCAGCGACCGGCCACCGCAACACACTTGAGGATCTGACATCCGACTACCCGACTATCCGACTATCTGACTATCCGACTATCTGACTAATGACTACCAAACTGTTCACAAGGAGGCCGACAGATGAGCAGTGATATGCCTGATTGGTTGGCGGGGTTGGTATCCGCGCCGGAGAATGAAGACGAAGATCAACTCTTGACCGCCGCAGTAGCACAGCCTCGAACGAGAGCAGTGCAGCCCCAAGTTGCTGCCCCGCCCCCCCAGACGACGGCGCCCTCTGCCGCGCGCGTGCCCGAGGTGGAAGATCTCATGGCCGGCCTGCGCAGTCAGGTTACTGGAGAGGAACCTGTCCTTGCCAAGACGGTCAGACGCAAGCGCCCGCGTTATGTGTTTGGGATGTTACCCCAGCAGATTTTCTTCCTCTCCGTGCTGATGTTTTTGGACGTAGCTGTGATTGGACTGTTGTTTCTGGTGATGTTAGGGCGGATCGTCCTGCCTTTCTAATCCTGTGATCGTAAAAAGAACGCGAGGCACCCGGCCTCGCGTTCTTTTGTGTATCCAGACGTTGTTATCGCGCCAACAACAATTGCGCAATCCGCTTTACCCCCAGAACCAGCGGCGTTTTAGGCTGCACGGCGGCTAACGGCAAGCCTTTGGCCGCCACGGTGACTTGCGCCGGGTCATAGGCGATATCGACTGCCAACGGGACGCGCAGCGCTTTCTGGAGAGCATCCGCCGGCGGGCGTGGCCCCGGCGCGACAGCGTTGCGGATGACCAGCAGGCGATCTTTCCATTCCTGGAGAGCCTGCAAGGTGGCCCGAGTCACTTGCACTGCCAGCGCATCGTCGCCGCTAACGAGGAGGATGCGATGTGCCCGGGCCAGCACAGCTTGAGCCGTTGCATCGAGCAGCGGCGGCATATCGACGACGACGAGACGGGCCATCCCTGTGAGCTGGGTGAGGATGGTTGTTACCGTGTCCACATTCGGCCAGCCATATTGCCCCGGCAGCGGCGGCGCGAAGAGCGCCTGTAGACCGGTAGCATGCTTTTGCACCAGGGAGGCAATGGGCAGGTTGCGGTTTTCCAGATAATGCCCCCAGTGTTTCTCCGGGCGCATCCCCAGGAAGAACGCGCACTGCCCGATGGCCGGCGCCAGGTCGAGTAGCACGGTCGGCGTAACTTGCTGCAGGATGTTTGCCAGATTGATGGCCAGGGTGGTTGTGCCCACCCCCCCCTTTACACTCATCACCGGCACGATCATAATGTTGGCTACCTGTGCCTTGGCCTTATCCCGGTTTAGGAGGTCATCGATGCGTTTGAGCAGATCTTCAACGTTGGCGGGTTTGGTCATATGCTCGTCTGCCCCGGCCGCCATAGCCGCATCGCGATCGACGCTCTGCCCACGCGCGGTGAGGATGATGATCCCTATGCGTTCGGTGCGCGGGTCAGCGCGGAGTCGTTTAACTACATCGTAGCCGCTCATCCCCGGCATCATCACATCGACCAGAGCGACGGCGGGGAGTTCTTTGAACGCTGCTTCGAGACCCTCTTGTCCATTGGTACAGGCGATGACTTCGTGCTTCCCTTGTCTCTCCAGGATCATCTTGAGCATACTGAGCATATCGTAGTTGTCGTCAATGATCAGGATTCGGGCCATGATGTGCCTCCTCGTGATTAGCTGGTGATTTCGCCGAAGAAAC
>JAIOAS010000028.1:18157-30710 GCA_019873725.1 Chloroflexota bacterium
TGCAGGTAATTGGTCGTCGGGTCATAGATTTCGTCGGCCAGGGGGCGTCTGGTGACAACGTAAGTTCCCGACATCCGATACCCTTGTGAGAAAAACTCGGCAATCACTTTACTTGTTCTTTGCATGTTTTTCCCCCTTTTGTGTTAAGTTTGCCGGCGGTTTACGGCGCAGCGACGTTCCAGACAAAGGTGCGCCGTCTCCCGGTCAGGCTGATGACTTTGTACGTCGGATCGCTGCCGCTGGTCACCTGGCGGACCACACTGACGCGCCACGCGCAGGTGCGATCCGCGATGCTTTCCGGCGGATAGAGGTCCGCCGGTACTCGCCAGGCGGTCGCCCGTTGGTATACGTTGACCGTGGTCTTCCCTTCCGCTGTTGGCACAATGAATTCAAGTTTGTAGAATTCCTTATCGGACAGAATGCCGATAGACGCCCACTGCAGGACAATGGTCGCCTCAGGCCCGCTGAACGTCGCGGCATCCGGCGGATAGAGCATTTCCGGGGCGGCGTAGTTCAACACGGGGGTGGGTGTGCCACCGACGATGGCCGCGGTTTCGGGCTGTGGCGTTGGCGTGTATTGCGGAATCACGAGCACTTGCTCAGGCCGAATCGTTACCGTATTTTCCGGCAAATTGCTTGCCAGCAGGATGTCGTTGACGGTCACGCCGTAGTTTTGCGCGATGGTCGAAAGCGTTTCCCCGGAACGCACGGTGTGCAGCAGATAGGGCGCGTATGTCGCGGTCGGTTGACCGGGATCGAGGGTGGGGGTGGGGCCGGGTGTGGGCGTGGGCGGCGGAATGCGCAGGGTGTCTCCCGCGCCAATGTTGTCGGATTCCAGGTTGTTGAAAGCTTTTAGCTCTTCTACGGTGACGTTGAACGCTATGGCTATGTCGCTCAACGTGTCCCCTGGCTGCACAGTGTAGGTTTGTGGCGGTAGCGGCGTAGGGGTAGGCAATGGGGTGGGGGTGAGAGTGGGCGTCGCTGTTCGCGTCGGTGTGGGTGTGAAGGTGGGCACGCTGGTCTGGGTGGGGGTAAAGGTGGGCAGTTCCGCCGGCGCGATGAGATCATCTTGCGTCAGCCGTAGTCCTAACATCACCGACCCTCCCAGGATAATCACGGCGACGACCGCCATGATGACGATTTGGACCATTTTCATCCGCTGGGAGGCAGCGCCCGGCGGCGGCGCTTCGGCTTCGGTTTCTTCCGCCAGGATCGCGCCGCACATCAGGCAGACTTTGGCTTCCTCGGCGACCCGCGCGCCACATACCGGACAGTGGCGTGCCGGACGCTTCGGCAAAGTTTCGAGTATGTCTTCGCTTTCCATAATCTTGAATTTTATCATAACACCGATAGCTGAAAGAGCAAGATATACTACCTATGCAGTGAATTTTCCATTTCACCACGGAGACACAGAGGGCACGGAGGATTTTTACACGGTTTTCTCTGGTTCTCCGTGCCTCTGTGGTGAATTTTCAGCGTGCGTTTGGTATAAATGCTACGAAGAACTCAACCGCATAAGGGTGATTGCCGACTTCGTCTGTACGAGGTCCGTTGGTCTCGCGCAGCATTGCGCTGCCCGCGCTACATACTGAAGCTTTTCGCCAACACTGGGGATTGGGATTAGAAAGCAGGCATCGTCGTGGCGCGCGGGCGGGCCTCAGCGGGTTCCGCGCCGCCCGGAGACAGCCTCCAATGCTTTGATCCAGGCTTCGCCGTCTTCATCGGTCATCTCATCGCTGAACCGGTAATCGTGTTTGCGGATGAACTCACGGCATTGTTCCAGGAGGGGCGACAGAGCGGCTTCTTGCAGACGCACAAGCGTTTTTGCCTGCGTGGGTTGCGTTACGAGGTGTAATGTCTGACGGAAATGCGTGAGGCAAAGTCCCCCAGAGTGTACCAAACCGGCCTGTATTTCCGGGTCTTCCAAATGCGTCAACAGTTCGTGGATAGACGCGCTTTCGGCATCGTCACGGGTTTGACAGGCCAGGCAGGGGCGTTGCGGGGCCAGGTTCTCCGCGAGGGCGACCGCATCCGGTTGTCCCCCGCCTAATCCCAAGGCAGTCCCCAACCGTTGTAAGAGGTTCGGCGGTGGAACCTGGGGTGTGAAACTCTGCAGGGCGTTGAGCCATTCCGTCAGCACGTCGGCACTCAAAATCGCCATATCCAGCCCCGCGCCGTGATAGTCGCGCAACTGCCAGGCGTGCAGGGTGCAAAATCCCCGCGCACGCTTCACTTCGGCGCGGACTTGATAATCGTTGGCATTGGCGTAGATCAATCCTTCCAGATAGCGCGCCACAACCTTCTCGCCCAGGCGGCAGATGGCGCACCCCGGCTCTTGCAGGGCGTCGCGCAATTCGTAGTATCCTGTGTGCTGGCTCATAAACGCGCCTTTCCGCATAAAAAAGCCTCTACCCGACAACGCGCGTGGCTATGTGCGTTTTGAGTAGAGGCTATCAGTCTGAATGACGATGGGGCAATGCCCGGCGAGCCTCATCGCGTATTGTCAACAGCCATTGTAGCGACATTCGCTCATTGAGCAAGCGGTTTGGGGGCGAGATTGCTCGTGTTAGACCGCTCGCGCACACCCGTACCGACATCGTTTGTGTATGGGCCAATCCGTCTCTGCCAGGCTATCATCGCATCAATCCAGTTCTTCCGTCCCAATGACGATGCCAAAGCGCGGCAGAATCACGCGATGCACGAGCAGGACCAGCAGCGCCGCGCCAAAGGCCGCCCCGAAGATGAGAACGGAGCTTAACAAGTCGTTCATCAGCGCCGGTTTGAACAGCATCACCGCCGCCAGCGTCAGCATCAACGTGCCGCCGATGAGCTTGAGGATGCGCCCGTGTTTCTCTTCCAGCTTGCTGGCGCGCAAGGTGATGACCGCCGCCAGGAAAATGCCGAGTTCGTCAATCTGGTAGATGACCATATACAGCAGCAGCAACAGCGCAAACGTCAACGGCGTCACGGCTTGCGCCGCAACCAGATTCGTCCACAGCACCGGGAAGCCCGCCGTGCAGGAGAACTCCACCAGCGAGACGCCCACGCCCAGCCCCACCGTTGCCAGCAACAACGCGCCGAGGGAATCGCTGGCCTGCATCACCCGCCGCATGCGCTTGTAGAGGCCCGGCTTTTGCGCGTCGTCAATGGTGAACGACAGGCCCTCTTTGTACCAAAAGTAGTCCTTGATGTTGACCGCCGCAAAGAAGAGCGCCAGCAGCGAGACCGCCGCCTGAATCCAGCCCAGGAAGCGGACGAAGGTGAGCATGGTGAACAGCCCGGCGATAAACAGCACGTACACCAGCGCCGTCACGGTGATGAAGGTCAGCCCGATGATGAAAATCTTCTTGCGCGAACCCGTGCGCAGCGTCAACGCGATGAGGATCGAGAGCACCCACAGCGAGCAGGGATTGAAGCCGTCCACAATGGCAATGAGGGCGGTGCTGACCCACAGCGATTGCGCGCCCAGATCGACCGCGCCGATCAAGGGCAAAGTGATGATGTTGTTGGCAGAAGCGTCGGGCGGGACGTGCTTTTCGAGGCTGGCTGTGCTGCCGCTCGAGACAATGACGTCTGGACCAACCACAGGCGCACCGATATCCGGACAACCGTTGGTGAGACACGCGACCACCTGCGCCTCAATTTGCGCGCCAATATCTTTGGTGAACCCTTCCCACGCCCGCTCGCCGACGAAGATTGCCGGGACACCGTGCGCTTCGACGCCAAAGGCGCGCGCCATCTCGACAAAGTAAACGCGATTTTGCGGACTGTAGGAGATTTCAAAGGTACGGACGGTGAGATTGGGATAGCGTTCCGCCAGCTCGGCAACAAAAGGCTTGGCTTGCACACAACGATTGCAACTCTGAACATAGAATAAGTACAAGGTCGTCGGATGGTCACCGGCAGCGACTTCTGTGTCGCCACAGGTGTCTGAATCCGCAGAACACACTTCTATTTCCGAAGAAGGAGAAAGCGCAAGTGTCGGGGTCGGCGTTGGCTGAAGTGTGTGACCGGGGATCACGCCCACGCCGGCGTCGGGGCAGCCGGTCTCCACACAGGCTTTCACAGAGGCTTCAATCTCCGCGCGCAGTTCGTCGCTGAACCCCTCCCAGTGTTGCTCGCCGATAAAGATGGTGGGCACGTAACGCGGCTCGAAACCGTGCGCCGCCGTCATCTGTTGGAAGAGCGCCTGGTTATCGGGGACGTACCACACCTCGAAGGATTCCACTTGCACGGTGGGATAACGCTGCGACAACTCCTGCAGAAACGGCTTGGCCTGAGCGCAGTGCGGGCATCCATCGCCCCAGAAGAGGTAGATATACACCGGCGGCGTCTCTTGCGCAAGGTCGCCCGCCAGCGCGCGGGGCGTCGTTCCCCACAGCCCGGCTAACAGGATGAGCGCCGCTAACAGAAAGCGCGTGTATCGTTTCAAGAACTGCATAGGACCTCCGAAGTTATGCTGATTGCGGTGTCCCCGTCGCCGGCAGGCATATCCCTTGCGCGCAGGCCGTACACTCGAACTGAATGGTGGTATGCTCGATGTCGAACTGCTCGCGCAAGGTGTGTTTCAGCGCGGTCATCACCTCCGCCGTCTGGCTCAACGACTGATCGGCGAGCAGCACGTGGGCGCTGAGGGCCACGTAGCCGGGCGCCACCGTCCACACGTGCAGGTCGTGGACCTGGCCGACGCCGGGCACGGCAGCCATCGCCTCGGCCACGGCAGAAGCCGTCATCCCGTCGGGCATCCCCTCGGCCAGAATGTGCACAGTCTCCTTGAGCAGCCGCCCCGCGCTGACGAGAATCAGCAGGCCGATGAGCGCGCTGACCAGCGGATCGAGCCACGTCCAGCCGGTGAAAAGGATGACCCCGCCCGCGCCGATGACGCCGACCGAGGCCAGCGTATCGCCGACGACGTGCAAGAAGGCCGAGCGCGTGTTCACGTCGTCAGGGTCGTGCTCGTGCAGCACATAAGCGACGATGACGTTGACGATCAGGCCCACAATGGCGATGACCAGCATCGGCCCGGCCTGGATCGGACGGGGTTGCTGCCAACGCTCCCACGCCTCGCGCAGAATCTCGAAGGCGATCAGCAGCAGGGTGATGCCGTTGGTGAGCGCCGCCAGGATTTGCAGGCGATGGTAGCCATAGGTGTGGCGGTCGTCGGCGGGCAAGGTCGCCGCGCGCAGCGCCAGGTAGCTCAGCCCCAGCGCGAACGCATCCATGAAGACGTGCGCCGAGTCGGCCAGCAGCGCCAGGCTGCCGGTCCACAGTCCGCCCAACAGTTCGGCCAGAAAAATCACGCCAGTGAGGCCGAGCGAAAGGACAAAACGGTTTTGTTTGATTTCGTGGTGCGGTGATGGCATGATGCTTGTTTCTCCAATATTGACTAACCGTATACGAAAATTCCCATTCTTCGTCAGCAGATTTAGCAGATTTTAGGCCCGTTGCTCACGCGACTCAGGGCTATCCAGGATCAGCCGGCAACGGATGGCCGCCAACGGTTAGCTGCCCCCCAACAACAGCTCAATGTAATCATACTGCTTATTGCGCTCCTGAAAGAGAATGTGCTTTTCGGCAAACCTGGCTCGATCCCAGGCGCCGTCATCGTAGCGCCGGTAGAGTTCGTCGTAGGGCGTAGCGGAAACGATGAAGGAATCCAGCGATATTCCCGTTCGGCTATGCGCTTGCGCCAGTTCTTGCGCCAGTTGCGGCAATCGCTCATGCAAGCGCGCCTTTTCATCGTGAATATAGGCTTTGGCTTGCAACATGCCGTGCGGCTCAACAAAGATAATGCGTTGCGCCTCTTGGAGTGTATCCACCACCCATAAGATGAAATCGGGGTAAAAGCCGCTGTTCTCAAAGAAGCCCACCCCTTTGCCGCGGCTCAAATTGCGCAGCACGTACACTTCTTTGCCGGCCATGATCCCGTCTTTCTCTTTTTCCCAGAAGGCTTTCAAGTCGCGCACGAATTGTGCCTCGCTCTTGTTGAGCGCCGGCGGGACGGAGGTGAATTTGTCTGTTTCCTGCGCCAACAGGGGCAGATAGAGATGTCCATCGAAATGAATGCGCGGCAGGTCACGGTCTTCCTTCTGGTAAAGGCGCTCAGATTCCGCCAACAATTTCTGGAGGTCCGCCACCAGCGCCGTGTCCGAACGCTTGACGGTCACGAGGTACGCGGCTTTGCCTTCTTTCACCTGGTCGCGGTTGAAGGCTAAATTCGGGTCATTTTCGTCCAGCGGGCGATACTCCAGCGACTGCGTCTCCCAGCGTTCGCGGCGGCGGCGGTAAAAGGCGTCGAGGTACTTGCGCAGAATGGCGCTCACGGCTTGTTGAAGCAGTTCGCGCCCGGCAAAAGTGCGCGGACGCACCACCGCTTCATCGGCTATCAGGGTGTAGGCGATTTGCCCCATGAGTTGACGCGGCGTCTGCGGGCGGATGAGCAGGTTGCGCCAGCCCTGGCGGGATTTGTAGTCCAGTAGCTCCAGATACACCCGCTCCCAATCCACCAGCGCCAGGCTTTCAGACGGGATTTCTCGTTCCAGACCGGCCTGCGCGCCGACTTCGTGCAAGCCCTGCGCCGTGCTGACCATCAGTTGCACCCTGACCGACATATCCACGCGCACCTTTATCTCCTGGTCGTATCCAAGCAGCAGCCGTTGCTCGGCCACAAAGTCGCGGCCTTCCGGGGTGCGGGGGATGACCAGCTCTTTTTTGAGCGCCGGTTCGTTGATCCAGGTGAAAAGCGGCAGTTCGATGAGCGGTTCGGTTTCCACGCCCTCGCGTTCGAGATAGTCGCGGAATTGGGCCATGTAGTTGGCGCGCACGGCAAAGATGTTCAGCGTTTCCAGCAAACCAATGTGTCGGGGATGCGGCCCGCCCAGCCCGGCGCTGCGTTTCAGGCTCATGTGCCGGCCCTTCAGACGCACGCCGCGGCCAAACAACTGGATGATTTGCGACCCCTCCTGCCGGCCGATGTTGAGCAATCCCATGGTGGAGACGCGCCAGGAATTCCAGCCCTCCATGAATTTCTTGGCGCCGATCAGGACGTGAATGGAGGAATCAGGCCGGTTGATGTCGTTGAACAAGGATCCGCCAACGGCTTCTTCTTCCAACGTCATCGCGGCGGCTTGTTCTTCCACCAGCTTCTTGAACGCGGAGGTATCGCCAATGTAGATGAGGCCAAAGTAGCGTTCGGCGCCGGCGGCTTTCAGCCCGATTTCGCCCGCGCTGCCGCGGATGTCGGCCAGGTGCAGGCCGCCGCCAGAGACGCTGTGAAAGACGCGCCGCAGGATGTCGGCATAGAGGGTTTCGGCGTTCAGCCCCAGTTCCTTCAGCGCCTTGAAGCGGTCCACGAACACATCCGCCCCGTCCGGGCCGCGCAGGCCACTGTGCCCTTGCAGGAGCGCTTTCAGGGTCCTGACCGCCCACTGTTTGTCGCTCAACACGTGATGCAGGAAACGCGCGACGGTTAGCACATCGCTGCGCTGCTGGCGGTTTTCGGAATACACGGCATTGACCGTGCTGCCCACGAACACCCAGAGCGGCTTTTCCAGGTTGTAGGGCCGCAGCGCCTCGCCCTGCTCGTCGTAGAGGCGCAATTGCTCGTAGAAGGAAAGCAGATTGCCCAGGAGCAGGGTTTCGGTGTGTTCCGGGCGGTCTTCATCGCGCAGGTTGAGGATGCGGAAGTCCTTGCCGAAGCCGTCGCCGTAAAAGTAACGGTACGAGTAATCGAAAAGGATGGCCTTGCCGTATTCCTGCGTCAGGGCATCGTTTCCGGCGGCGGAAAGCGCCTGCCCAAAAGTGGCGCTGTACTCGAAGGTGAAGCCGGTTTTGCCCAGCGCCTCACGATAGCCGCGCCAGGCTTCGCCGCCGCTGCCCTTGTGTCCCTCGTCCACGAAAATCAGGTTGCGGCCCTCGAAGGCTTCTACCGGCACGCTGACCCCACCGCCGCGCTTCTGTTCCACCAGTTTGGTGATTTCCAGCACCTGCACTTCGTGCGGCGCGCGCAGCAGGCTGCTCTGATTCAAGTCAAAGCGCCGGGCCGGGATGCCGGAAAGCGCCAGTTCGCCCAGGTGCTGTTCGGTCAGC
The DNA here is from genome assembly GCA_019873725.1 of Chloroflexota bacterium. GTDB lineage: Bacteria > Chloroflexota > Anaerolineae > B4-G1 > SLSP01 > DSWT01. The sequence goes on from JAIOAS010000028.1 coordinate 26,246, forward strand.
CCTTCGTTGGGGGTGATGAGCAGGATGTTATCCAGGGGGTCACGGTTGTAGTACAGAAACTGGCAATAGTTCAGGTGCAGGAGAAGGGTCTTGCCGCTGCCGGTTGCCATCCAGTAGGCCAGTTTAGTCAAGTCGGCGGCGGCAAAGGGTTCATCTTGCGGCTCGCCGGGCAGTTTGCCTTTGTTGCGTTCATCCACAAAGGCATTGAGATCGGCCAGCAGTTGCGCCTGGTGGTTGAACAGCCGGTCGAGGAAGATTTCGGTGTAGAGCGCCGCCAGGTACTGAAAGTAGCGCAGGGTGAGCGGCTCCGCCCGTCCGTGATTGAGGCGCGCCAGGTGCGCATGGATGTTTTCATCGTAGCGCGTCAGGTCGGCTTCGGCGATCTTGACCTTGCTGCCGCGCGCCAGCAGGTGATGGTACAAGTGACTGTGCCCGTCGGAGGCATAGCCCTCGGCTGCCTCTTTGCAATCGGTCAGCAGGTCTTTGTTGCCGGCGTAGCCGCAGAGACTGTTCAGCCAGGCGAGCAGGACCAGACGGTGTTCCAGTTGGGTGTATTGCTGAATTCGGTCGGGCATGGGTGTTCCTCTTTTCACACAGAGACACGGAGACACAAAGATTTTACTCCGTGCTTTTGTGTCTCTGTATGGAAATTTCCTTATCCAAACAACCGCGCCTTGAGCAGCCCATCCAGCGATTGCGCACCGGGGATACAGGAGTCGCCGTTGACGAAGATGTCGTCCGCGCCCTCGGTCAGTTGGTGTTCGGCGACAAAGGCGGCGTCTCGTTCGTAATCGGCCTGCGTCCAGCCCTGGGTCGCGCGCCAGAGAACGGCTGCTTTGCGCCCATTGCGCAGCGTGCCGCGGTAGAGCAGGTATTGGGTCTCACACGGAGACACGGAGACGCCAAGATTATTCTCTGTGTCTTTGTGGCTTTGTGTGAGCATTGTCTTATCTTTTTCACACGGAGACACGGAGACACCAAGATTGTCCTCTGTGTCTTTGTGGCTTTGTGTGAGAACCCTCCGCGCCTCCACGTCCAGGCCGAGCAAGTAGGCGAAGGTTTCGGGCAGGTCCACGGGCTGGACGCGGGTTTCGCCGTCGCGGTGGATGCGCAGGGTGTACGAGAAGGGCGTTTGCAGTTTCTCCACGTCCAGGAAGGTTGCGCTCTGGCGGCTTTCCCACCGGAGCATATAGCGCAGCAGGTACTCGTCGCCGAACAGATCGAGCGCCGACTGGCCGCCGGTTTCATCGAAGGCGATGTTATTGAGCGCGTCCTCGTAGGATTCCAGGCGGATGACCTTGACCAGGCGCGGCCCGCGCGCGAACTCTTCCTGGGTGGCGGGGCGCTTGGGCTTGCCGTCCTTCCACTCCGGCGAGAAGGCCACCTTCTTGATGCGCGGCAGGAGCACGCTGTCGAAGTAGTCGGCCATTTCCACCAGGATGAATTTGCGCCGCCCGCCGTCTTCGCGGTTGAGGTTGATGACGGCGTGGCCGGTGGTGCCGGAGCCAGCGAAGTAGTCAATGCAGATGGCATAGTCATCTATTCCAGCCGAGAAGATCGCGTCTTCGACTGTATATATCGATTTGGGATACGAGAATGGGTTGTGTATCCCCATGATCTCGCTTAACAGGTTTGCTCCGAATATACCTGCATTGTATCTGGATCCTATCCAATTGCTGAATAATGCGGGAGTACGTTCTTCAGCCGGAATACGCTGATAGATTGTCAAATTATCGTTACATTGCAGGTTACCCTCTTGAACCAGAAAAAGACAAGACTCATATGATCTCCGCCAGACTCGCTCTTCTCCTTGACTGCCGAGTGGATACACTCTGATATATCCTTCTTTCGTTTTACCAGTTGGATAACCAGCCCCGCGTTCTGGTGGTGGCTCAAGACCAACAATCTCTTTAGTTTCAGGATCAACGAGGATGGCGTAGAAGCTATTAGGGCGGCCGTAGCGAAAGTTGCTTTCTGCCGTCCCGCTTCGTTTGAAGGGGCGAAGTTCAACACCATCCTCGCTTATACGCCCGATAAGAGTTCGATCACTAGAACGGCTAACGCAGGCAAGCATGTACTCATGAGTATTCGCCAACGTCTTAGCCTTCCCGCCCTGAGGATGGTGATTGACTACGAGCATCTCTCTGCGGATGTTGGGGAAATGCTTATCTACCAATTCACAGAGGTCAGCCATCTCAAAATCATCAATAGCGATGAATAAAACAGGGTCGTCAGATAGTAACTGCATAGAAAGAGCAAGTCGATTTTCCATAAGAGACAACCAGGAAGAACAGAGATACTCATTTTTATAAAGTATCTCTGAGTCGCCCGTGTTATACGGCGGGTCAATGTAAATACACTTCACCCGCTCGCGGTACTTTTCCCCCAGCAGATTGAGCGCCTGCCAGTTTTCGGAGTGCACCAGCAGGCCGTCGGTGGCGGCGTCGAGGTTCTCGAAGGTGGCCAGCAGGCGGTCGGTGAAAGCGCGGGGGAAGTGGCGCGTGTCGAGGGGCAGGCCGGGGTGGGAGGTGAGAAAGGCAAGCCTGGCCTCACACAAAGACACAGAGACACCAAGATTGTCCTCTGTGTCTTTGTGTCTCTGTGTGAGCATTTTCTCATCTTTTTCACACAAAGGCACGGAGACACCAAGATTGTCCTCTGTGTCTTTGTGTCTCTGTGTGAGCCCCTCCGGCGCCATCCCCAACGCCTGCCATTCCTGCCATTGCGCGTCGCACGCGGCGATGTCCGCATAAAACGCTTCCGGGATGTTGCCCACGGTGACCACGTAAAACGTCTCGGTGACGAATTTCTTCTTCTCCCACAGCGCCTTTTGAAAGTCCTCGATCTGCGCCAAAAAGTCAATGATGGCGTTGCCCACGCGCTTGATGAGGCGCATGAGCTGGAACCAGCCCGCGGCGAGCGTCTCCCCGGCGGCTTCCAGTTCCTCCAGGTTGAGCACTTCGTTCTTCAGGTAAAAGTCCAGTTCGCGGGAGAGGAAGCCGCGCAGGTCCTTGTGGATGAAGAAGTCGCGCGTGTTGCGGGCAGCGTATTGCCGCAGGTGGTGTTCCAGGTACGAAACCGGGTTGCCCTGGGCGTCCTGTTTTTTCACACCAAGACACGCAGACACAAAGGTCAAGTCCCTGGCGTCTTTGTGTCTCTGTGTGAATCTTTTCATCGTATCGGCGATGATGGCCTCCTGCTGGTTGCGCGAGCCATAGGCGATTTCTTCCTGTTGGGTCAGCGGGCGGTACTCGAAAGGGATGGTCAGCGCGCCCCTCACCCCCGGCCCCTCTCCCTGTGGGAGAGGGGAGGCTGTCTCCCAGGCGATCTCATCCAGCACGGGCAGGAAAAAGCGCTTCTCGCCCTTGACGTTGTTCTGCTCCACGTCGGCGGCTTGGAGTTTGAAATGCACGGTCACGCCGTTGGGAGCTTTCCAGGCGTAATCGGTAAAGTGCTCGGCGGTTTTGACGTAGTACTGGTCGTGGTTGGCCCAGTAGAGCGTCACTTCCTCGCCGTTGTAGGGGATGGCGTAGCGTTCCTTCTTGGAATAGCGCCGCTTGGAGATGAAGTCGCCATCCTGGTAGTAGCGGCTGAAGAAAGCGTACAGGTGATTATAGACGGCGGCTTCCAGCGTTTCGCTGCTTTGGGCGTGCGCGGCTTTTTCGCGGGCTTGCAGATAGGCTTTGCCCAGCGGCGTGTCGCAATACGTCGCGGCCAGATTGCCTTCCGCGTCAATCGCGGCGGCGCCCAGCGTCTCCAGTACCTTGCGGTGGGCCTCTTCCAGCGCTTTTTGCGCCTCGCTCTGCTCGGCCAGCGCGCCCTGCTGAAGTTCCTGCTCGATAGCGCGCGGCAGGTCTTGCGTTATCCAGCGCTCGATGACCTGGCGCTTGTAATTCATAATGCGGTAGATGCCGAAATCCAGGTCGGCCAGGTCAAACTGGAAAAGTTCTTGTAGCAATTGCTGGAATTTTGTCTTTAGCTCACTCATCACCTATCCTCGCCAGACAGTTTTAAAGATTATACCAGGGTTTCTTCCTGGCAGGATATGCCGCAGCTCACGGTTGACGCCGCTTCAGGCTCAACCCACGCACATTCGCCCAGCGTGCTATGGATGGCTTCGGCCATTTCCAACAAAGTGTAAACCTCGGGGCGGGCGATGCGATAGCGCACATTCCACCCTTCGCGGCGAAAACATACCAGCCCCGCCTCGCGCAGCAAGGTCAATTGTTGGGAGATATACGCCTGGCGCAAATCCAGGGCAGCTTCGATTTCGCACACGCACAGTTCCTGGGACTCCAACAGACGGAGAATAGCCAGCCGTTGCGGATGCCCCAGGACCTTAAACAGGGAGGCTAATTCTTCATTTGTGGTAGAAAGTTTAGCATCATTGTGGTTTTGCATAAAAAACTCCTAAATTCCGCCCATTTTGGCCTCGACTTCTTCCACCGCAAGTACGCGCTCTCCC